>NZ_KI912107.1:1808424-2108424 GCF_000517085.1 Saccharicrinis fermentans DSM 9555 = JCM 21142
TTAATAAAGCCATTCAGCACAAATTTCTTAAAAAAGTCAATTGTCAACCTACTGGAGAACAGAAATAAAATATTTAACAAGTGGAAAAATAAAAACGAAAAATACGAGCTTGATCCCATAGATATTCAATCGCACGATGAAATATTAATACAAAAGGTCATGACCATTATTCGTGATAATATTTCCAATAATGACTTAAATGTGGAGATGTTGGCCGATGGTGTTGGAATCAGCCGCGTACATATGCATCGAAAGCTGAAAGAAATCACCAATCAATCTGCCCGCGACTTGATAAAAAACGTAAGAATGAAACAAGCGGCATATATTCTTGTTAATAAAAAGATCAACGTAAGCGAAGTAGCTTATTCATTGGGATACTCAAGCCTTTCTCATTTTTCTACCACCTTTAAATCATACTATGGAATTTCGCCCAAAGAGTATGCCGAACAGGAACAAAACAACACCCAAACAGAACAATCTTAAAATCAATAACATTAGTAATTACTAAAGGAAAACTGTACCCCCAAAAAACACTTATCAGTCCTTACAATCGTTCCTGAACAAAGCTCCGTAAATGTGCAAAGCGTTTTTTAATCTTACCATTTTTAGCAATGGTAGCTTTTTTGAGTACTTTATTATAGTCTCCCATCCAAAAGTAACTCAACACATGGTTTACCAATTGATCTGAGAAATATTCCGACGATTCCTTGGGTATTATACTGGGCAATTTATCCACCGCCATCACTGTTATATTTTTCCCTCCAGAAAAAGCTTTCTCCTCTTCTCCAGTAAACGGATTATAATCATAATAGGGACTATCTATGCTTCCCACTCGTTGGGTGGTAGGTACAGAACCATCGATATCACAGGTTATATCTCCAATAACTTCAATCTTAAACAACTGTGATTTAACATCTTCTAACGAAAACATCTTTGGCGAACGAATATCCCAGTAATGAGTAGCCATATATATATTTGCCACCTCGGCAAAACGTAAAAAATTACTTTTAAAATCCCTGGGATGAGCTTTAAAATCACTAAACGTAAAGGGAATTGAATTTTTGTGTTTCGCATATTGTAAAGGGTCTGCAATAAAATAGACCGGATCATCATAAGTCTTATTAAAGAAGCCATCAATATCCACTTTATAAATATGACAAGCCTGCATCACTTCTTCAACTCCACGGGAAACTTTTCCTTTACCAGTGATTAAAATCTTATCATTTCGCCCAACAACTTTTTTCAACTCCTTCCATAACTTTTCTTTCGTAGTCGTTCCGGTTAAAGGTGCCAAAGAAAAAATATCTTTTTTAATACCATAGGCTCTGAGGGTGTTATAGGCTCCTACTAAACCTGCAAAATATCCAAAGGCAGCAATACGTTCATTTTTGGATGTAAATAAATATTCATAATCTATTAAAGTAATATTTTTATGAATGATAGCTTGCAACAATGTTTGGTTATGCTGTTGCTTTTTTGCTGTATGCGAAAAGAACATATATGTTTTACCTTCCATCAAGGTATTTTTATCCACTTCTTTTACTCCTAAAAGCAAATCACAAGGCGACAAATCTTCACTGATTATACAACCTACATCCACATACTCCTCATCGGAAAAAACCCTTGATTTAGAAGGTTGTACCAAAATGGACAATCCTTTATAATCGTTTAATAATCTACGTGCACCTTGAGGAACTAAAGCAACCCTGG
This sequence comes from Saccharicrinis fermentans DSM 9555 = JCM 21142, assembly GCF_000517085.1. NCBI lineage: Bacteria > Pseudomonadati > Bacteroidota > Bacteroidia > Marinilabiliales > Marinilabiliaceae > Saccharicrinis > Saccharicrinis fermentans. The sequence continues at coordinate 1,810,135 of NZ_KI912107.1, forward strand.
TATCCGGATTTCGTTGCGTCTCCCTCAGTATTCCAATGGTAAATTCAGTTATCATGTAAATGTATTTTCTATCTTATAATAACCATATGTTACAATATGGTTCTGACTGGTTCGTAAAATGATAACTTAATATAATCTATTATCTTCAAATATCAAAGTATTATTAACAATATAATATAAACAGATGATAATTACATTTCTTTTTTGACTATCCTTTATTTTTATTACTTTTGCAGATATTAATACCACAAGGGGCTGACTTGGATTCGACAGCAGGTGAAAGTGGTATGTAAGCATGCAGAGCACAGGAATTCCGGCTCTTTAATCACGGGTTTCAACTTTTTAATTGGCGAAAATAATTACGCTCTTGCAGCTTAATCGAAGTATAGTAGATTAGCATTATTCGGTATAAGATACTGAAACAAGACATCTCGTAAGTGCTATCTTCCTGAGGCGGCTTACATCAGAGATGCTGGAAAATCGGGAACCGGCAATAGTTTTCTTCGCATTATTGCTTAAATAAAGAAGATAAGGTAGCAGTCGGTGGCTTTGATCCAGCTGTTATTCGAAAATTAAGTCAAAGCTAAGCATGTAGAAAGCATATGGCTTCCTTGACTGGACCAGGGTTCGAAACCCTGCAGCTCCACAAACAAAGCTTAATTATCTATTAGATACAGCTTTAAAACACAGAAGGACTATTCGGCAACGGATAGTCCTTCTGTGTTTTAGGGGTCATATATAACTCACACTACTTAGTCTTTGCAAGAAAACTCGGGTCAGTGCCAAAAGTTGGGTATAGATGTTGTTTATAGTTGTCATGCAAATATTTTTGTTAATCTAAACAAGAAGAACTTTACATCAACAACACCTTTGTATTATCTTCTGAGATCCTATACTTTTGTATCGAAAGATTCTGTTGCAGCATTGGTACTTTCGTTATCTAATTGAGAGTAATGCTTCTAACTTATATGATAATTTTCTTTGCTTTTGAAACTTCCGTTAATGTCCTTTTTACTCGGAAAGGTATATTTTAAAAGGTCCTCATGATAACTTCGTTATTATCATTGCCATAAAAAGGACCAAAAAGGTCTAGAACAATAGATCATTATCTGCCCTGCATCAACTTCCCTTTCCGTCCGGCGCACACTTCCTTCGCGCTAGGCCAGCCACACTACCACCTCGAGTGCGCCCTTGAAGCTCTCTCGCCAACGCCGGCCCCGGGGCTATTGTTCTGGCCAACCCTGCAATACACTAACTGATAGTTTCTTATGCAAATGAAAGATGTCGATTAAATGAAAAACACAACTCAACAACTCCATGACTTTACCAACTCGCCATCCTAACAAGCTAACAATCTAACGACCTAACTATCTAACAACTTTACCAACTCGCCAACTATAACAACTCCAACAACTCGCCACCCTCAAGCTTCTCGCCAACGCCGACCACGGCTATTGTTCTGGCCAACCCTGCGCTCGTTAACCTGATAGTTGAGCTTTCAAATGAGAATCACTCATTGATTGAAAATTATCGTCATGTCCTTTTTGTCATTGCCACAAAAAGGACCAAAAAAGTCTAGAACAATAGATCGCTATCAACCCGCACCGAGCTCCAATTCCATCCTGCACACTCTTCTTTCGCGCTAGGCCAGCCACACTACCACCTCGAGTGCGCCCTTGAAGCTCTCTCGCCAACGCCGGCCCCGGGGCTATTGTTCTGGCCTGCCCTGCGGTCGTTTTATTGATAGTTTAATATTCAGTAAATATGCGGTCTGCTACATATTGCAAAGTAAAAAAATGCTCCAATCCGGATGTCGATTGGAGCGTTGGAATTCTCTAAGTTTTACTGGAATCTTCTGGAATTAATCGAAATTAGTGGGTGTTTTTTGGAATATTCTGACAACTATTAGACTTTTTCCAATTGTGCGGCAAAAGATCAGCCAAGTCTAAATCATAATTGCTTCTGTATAACGCAATCTTAGATAATACATCCGTAAGCCATTCGCGAGGATTTACATCACAGGTGGATATTCTGGAGCATGTTGACCCCTCTCGCGAACAAATGCTTTTCGAAAAACGGAGCATGCTGACCCTCTGGATTTAGGTTTAATTAATTTGCCATTATAGATAGAATCGTGCATACCGCATACCGCTTCGATCTTAAAGGAGATACAAGGCGTAAATAACAGAATGAATAATTTTTTGTAAATTCATAGCTGATTTAAAAAAGTGAACGGGTATGGCCGTTTTCACTGGGTGGGTATAGACCATTTTTTCCAAATTGACGACAGAGATTAACTTCATCACCCCACAAAAATAGAATTTACAAACACTTGCATATAAACAGATTTTATATATTTGTATATATAAAAACATGATTTGATGCCTGTAAAGCCCAAAATAATCCTCTCTTTAGCACAACACCGGAAGATGGATGTTGTAAAAATAGAAATAAACAAAAAGGTGACTCCACATATGCTACGCCACTCATTTGCAACTCATTTATTAGAACATGGTATCGACCTTAGATACATTCAAACGTTTTTAGGTCATGTATCGAGTACCACAACAGAAATTTACACACACGTAAGCAAACGATCTCTTGCAAATATAAAAAGCCCTTTAGACCAAATTATAGAACATAAATAACTCAATAACTGATAATTAAACAAATATAGACATAATAGATATAAACACAATATGCATTTACACATACGTTGAACGAAAGCTCCTTCGTCGCTAATTAGAAAAGTGGTAACTTAAAGTATTATTCATTAATACTTTATAAGATGAAAAAAAAACATTACGCGCGCAGGTCATTCAAGAAATGCGCTTACGCGGTTACAGTGAGAGAACTGTAGATACTTATGTATCTATGCTCTCGATTTTGGCAAAGTATTACAGGAGGTCTCCGTCAACACTTAGTCATCAGGAAGTAAAAGATTTCTGCTATTATCTTCTTCAAGAAAAAAAGCTTTCGAACAGTACCATCAACCAAATGATTAGTGCCTGGAAAATATTTTGGGTGGATATACTTGGGAACAAGTGGGATGGCATTAAGATAAAGCGTCCAAGAGTAGCGAAGAAACTACCCACGGTTTTGTCTCAGTCAGATGCCTATCGTTTGGTGACAAGTTCATATAATGTCAAACATCGTACATTAATGATGTTGACTTATGCAACGGGCATGCGGTGCGAAGAAGCTCTAAGTTTGTTGCCTGAGCAAATAGATTCGGCACGTTTGGTTGTACGCATAAAGGGCAAGGGTAATAAAAGCCGAGAAGTACCACTTCCAGAGGATATATTAGAACAACTCAGAATTTATTTTAAACAGTATCGTCCTTCGAAGTATCTTTTTGAGGGCTTTAAAAAAGGGAAGAAATATTCCGCAACAAGTTTTCGTAAGATAGTATCACGTGCTGCCTTATCAGTAGGTATAAATAAAGGCGTATCGCCTCATGTGTTACGACATTGTTTTGCTACTCATATGCTTGAAAGAGGTATCAATTTGAAACGGTTGCAGTTACTGATGGGACACAGTTCACTAAAAACAACCTCAGGTTATCTTCATTTGGCTCACCCTTACCTTGGCGAAGTTCCCAATTTGTTAATTCCAATAAAACAGGCACAGCCATGAGTCACACCGAAAATAGTAAACAGAAAATAGAAGTGGCCGATGTTGTGAGGAGCTGTCAAGATGATATTGCTACCAAGTTAAGGTTGAACAAAGAACAACAAAAAGCTATTGAAGCTATAACAAGGTGCCGTACATCAGAAGCAGGCGGTCATATTGCGTATTGTAATAACAGCAGCTGTAGTTACAGTCAACAGTCCTATAACTCTTGCCGCAATAGACATTGCCCCAAGTGTCAGTATTTAAAGCAGCAGCAATGGGTCAATAAGCTCACTAGTCGATTAATGCCCGGACGCTACTTTCATATTGTATTTACCATACCAAGGGAGCTACATCCATTGTTTTACATCAACCAACAAGCATGTTATGACTTACTGTTTCGTTCTGCCTCCCAAGCTTTACAAAATGCAGGACGCAATCCTTCATTTTTAGGTGCTGATGTTGGAGCACTATGTGTACTGCATACCTGGGGGCAAACATTAATGTATCATCCCCATATTCATATGCTGGTTCCCGCTGGCGGCCTGTCTACGGATGGTATGGAATGGGTTGCTTCGCCCAAGAAGTTCTTTGTGCCCGTAAAGGCATTGTCTGGCATGTTTAGAGGTATACTAGTTAAGCAACTCGAAAAACTACTGATCAAGGAAAACTGAGGTTACCTAAGGAGTTTGAAGGAGCTCAAATGTTGAAATCAGAACTGTACAGTAAACGATGGAATGTATACTGTAAAAAGGCGTTTGGGGGTATCAACAGTGTATTACAATACTTGGGCAGATACACCCATCGGGTAGCTATATCTAATAATAGGCTAACATCTTTATCGGACAAGCAAGTGAGCTTTACCTATAAAGATTACAGACAAAATAGCAAGCAAAAACAAATGACCTTAAATCAACTTGAATTTGTGAGGCGTTTTATACATCACGTCTTACCTAGCGGATTCTTTAAAATCAGATATGTTGGCATACTTGCAACGGTACATATACATGGTAAACGAGAACAGGTAATTGCACTAGTGGGTGAAAATATGTGGTTGTCAAACCTCGAAGGCCTTACCTCATATGAAGTGTTAAGAGCATTAATAGGAAAGGATCCTTGCATATGCCCCAAATGCAATAAAGGCATAATGGTTCGCACAAGGATATTGCACCAACTAGAATGACATTAAGCAGATAAAACGTTCTTTGTTTCATGGATGCAAATAAAACAACCGTTCATGTGGGTGTAACGGGATTGTTATGCCTTAAACCAAACGAAATTAACATGCTGATGAAAGAATGTTGTATAAATAACAGAGAAATATTAGGATCAGAGCGTTTACAAAGAAAAAGAACTAGATGAAATGTGCATAGGTTAGGCCGCCTTCGTTCAACGTAATTTTATCCTTCATGACTAATAAATATTAGCAATCATAATTTTGGATATTTATCAATGTTCAACTTTTTACTTATCTTGGTCGAACAAAGGATAAAATCCTTATAAGTTACAAAACATTATAAACCACACACCCAATGTATAAAATTCAACTTGAAGTTGACGATAACAAACGTTGGCTTACAAAAATGGACTATGAATATTTCTGTCCTGTCCTAGTCAGCGACGGCTATTACAAAAAGTTTCTGTTTAAGAATTTCCCTTTCGAAATGGAAGATTCAGAAAATTTAGCCTCTTTCCAGACCTATAACCCACCAACGGTTAAGTTGACACCTAAGGATAAAGAACTGCAACGTGAAGCCTATGAAAGCGCTACTAAAAGTAATCACGTATTTTTCAGCTCATTTGGTCGTTCTGACAACACTACACAATCTCTAAAAGATATTTACTACGATGAGCTAATGCGTTTGCGATATAATGAAGGCCTCGACCACGGTATTATACCAAATATTAATTATCTGTATGACAGATATATAAAGCCAATTCCATCAAATTGCAGAAATATAGAATACAATAAATTTGGAGGAATATTTAACCTCGAACTTAAGTCTACACCCAATGATGAATTTTGGTACGACTGGATGCTTACCAGTCAGATGCATCAAGGGCGTTTCTCCTTTTTTGATGGAGATGGAGATCAAGCTTTTAAAATAGAATTTTGGGATTGTTTCTGTATTACCATTGGAGAACAAATGACTTCCATAGGCAATTCTGCAATGACCATGCAAATGCGATTATCACCCGCCATTACCCGTAATCGTGGTGTGGAACATCAAAAAGTATGGAAGATTACCGATATTCATCAACCATGGAAACCTGCTACCGCTGCACCGGTTCAATCAACCGAAAAAAAGACGTTATTGGTTAAGAAGCTTGAAGGTCCGTTTACCGAAGACGGCAAAAAGGTGGAGGAGCTGATAATGGGGAACAGTTATATTTACAAAGCCACCGAATACAACGATGGTGATGGTTATAAGTTAAACAACACGCAGTGGAGCGTAGAACTGAATAACGATGGAAAGCTGAAAGAACTTACCATGTCCAATGCGTTTGAGCAAGATGGGGCAATCTGTTATAAGTACACCCCGGAAGAAGCCGAAACCATCAGAATTTATGCCTGGTGTAATGATGCAAGTAAAGATGTGAGTGTGGAAGTGTCTGTTGTTTGTTTTCCTTTTGTAATAGCGCGTTCAGTGCGCAGAGCAGGCATATGCAATAGCACTGGAGGTGAAGATCTAACAAGGCCTGATATTAAGTGTTTAGATATTGCTTACCCTCAAGAAGTGGCAAGGTTGCGACAAGATTTAGAGCAAGGTTACGATAATTTAGATGGGGAAGAATATAAAGAGGAAGATAAAGAGGAGTATGTGAAATATGCTTTGGATTTTATTGAGGAATTAAATGAAAAAACAGACGATGAGTTGTTTGAAGAATTTGGAGATTTGGATTTGTACGCCTGGGGAGAACTTGATGACAATTTTCATGATATGATTGGTTTTTTCAAAATTAACAGTACAACAAATGCTAAATATACAGATGATAGACTTACAAATGCAATTGCAAATCATGAGAGAACAACAGGGTTTATAGCAGGATTTAGTAATCTCTTACATGAAACGCTCAGTAGCCTTACAAATTTATCGGAGCTAAGGGTAAGTGATACTAAAAGCCAATTTATACGCAAAGAATATGATGAAACCAAGGGTGGCGACCCAAGTGTTTTGGGTATAGTTGGTCTGCAAAATCTTCCCAGTCTAGCATATTCTGATAAATTAAGCGGTCTTGGTATTTCGGTAAATGGTACACAAGCATATGATATATCTTTACTTTCATTTACTTGTGAAGGAAATAGTTACAAAGGACAATTCAAACTTGATATTTTCGACCATTTCGGATTAGATGCAACTGATATTTTAGCTGATAAATTTAGAAAGAATGAGAATTTTGTTAGTTGGTATATGCTTCAGCATCTAAGAGAATATCGACCATTTATTACCTATATTCCATTGACTTATTCTTTTACAGGTACTATAAATGGAGAGTCACCCATAAATATAACCAGAGATGAAAAGAAGTAAGAAAATTTTAATCGTTATTTTAATTTTTATTGTTTCGTTTTGTATTTATGCACAATATACAAAAATGAAATTCGATAAAATTTATGAAAATAGAGGGAACTACGGAATGATTTATAGAGATATTTATGATTCTGGTGCTTTAGAACGAATCAAATCGTTTTTATTTAATCATTTTGATACAACTGTTACTGCCAATAAAGGATACTCAAGTCGTAAGCTCCTTTTGTCTAATACAAATGACCTTACGAATGATACGACTATATTGTCTGCAGCTGAATATCTAATGAAAAAAGGATTTTACCGTATTGAGCTTGTTTATAGAGATGGGGAACGCAATGAATTATCGCTTGGTCAAACATTTCTTAAATACAAACATGCACCGACACGTCATTATTTAATTTTTAGTGAAGCCTTTGAATACAAATATAGATATGCACAAAATAACAAATGGTTTTTCCATTCATCTGACGAAGAGGCTGATGAAAAGGTTTGGATAGATAGCCGACCCGACTGGTTAATGCCATATTTTGAAGCTTTTAATTTTTTTAAGGATAATCCTGATTGGTGACATAAGAAATAACGTTTTGTAACACGTGCTCATACATCATAGCTTTGCCGCAGGCGCAACACAAAGCTACGCTGCATAGCACAACCGTTAGGCGTAATTATGAACCACACCCATTAGAAATCAATTATATTAGTACAATAATCTATAAATAAGATAGGCGATATGACACCGATGGAAGGTTTAGCAAGTTTTGGAATTAGTATTGGTGCTGGAATTGTTATTGAAGCAAGAAAATTATTTATCAGTACAGAAGTTCGTAAACAAATTAACAAAGCTTTTGAAGAATCATTAAGGGAATATTGCAAAAACCCGGATATTAGGGAGAAAGAGAGACAAAAGATTCAAAATATTTTTCAAAAAGCATCTCAACAGACAAACATAGACTTACGTAACGACGAAATTTCAGGTGATTACGCAAGGTTTTTCTCAATATTTGAAACTAAGCTAGTAAAACAAGAATCAGCTTATAGATACCTCAAAGAAATACGTGACGAGAAACGTTATTTGGAAATAATATCAGAATTCCAAACGGCTATAGAAACATTAAAAGAGGAATTAAAGAATACAAGTTCATCAGAATTAGAACAGGAATATAGGAGACAGGTCAAACAGTACAAATCAAATTTGGAAAACTTCAAACCTAGAACAGCTTTCTCAAATTTGATTGCTCTAGAAAAAAGTTTTGAAAACTATCAGTTTAACCCGACTGATATTATGAAATCAAGTCTAGAAACACTTAAAGGACAGTGTTTAGAATATATGCTCGATAAAAAAAATGAATGGCAAAAAGCATATATAAGAGCTTATAAATTAAATGGGAAATCTAGGGAGAATTTAGAAAATGCATGTTACGCATATTTTAGGTTGAATGAGGATGATAAAGCAGAAGAACTTGCTGATTTATTATTAGGTTTAGACGAATTTAATTCAAAAGCATGGGTGGTAAAATGTCTTATAAAGAAGAACGAAAAACTGTGTGACGTTTTAAAAAGTGTTCCCAAAATAGTCACCGAAGATTTAATATTTAAATCACTAATTCATATCCGTAGCATTGAAAAAGGAACATACGCTGATTTAGCAGAAGCTTTTAGGGCGTATAATATACTAATTGATATTACAGAATTTAATGGGGAGCCAACGACATTTGAGAATTTTAGAGAAAGAGCTTACTTAGTTAATTGTGCTAGTTCTAAGATTGCGAGCTTATATATAAGTTTTAATGAGCGTATTCAGTTGCCAGCGGATTTCTTTTCTCCCATTTTAGCACTTCTAAATAGTTACCTTAAAGCAATAGAAAACTCTGAGATAACATCTGATACAAGTTCATTGAAGTTTTTAAGTTCATATGTTCAGTTTTTAATGAGCGGGAAGAAGGGTTTTGTATATACTATGAAAGATTTCTATACACAATCCCCAAAACAACAACCATACAATTCTCTTATTTTAGCTAATTCCCTGCAATTAATTGGTGACATAAAAGGTGCAGTTGAAGTAATTACAGAGGCAGAAAATCCTACATCTGAGATACTCGCTTTAAAATTGGTTTGTTTTGAAAAACTAGATGATATTGATAACTATATTTCAACTGCAAAGGAATTTTTAAAAGGATTGACGGATATTACCCATCATTTGGGACATCTGTTTATTATTCCTATTGTCTTAAATGATAATAATAGAATATCTGATATTTCAATTGATGAATATATTATCGAGAAACGCTTCCCTAACGAAGAATCAAAAGACTTATTGATCGAAGTTCTGAAAGTTTATAAAGGAGAGAATGATTCACAAACATTGAAAAAACTTGATATGATTTGGGAATCTAAAAATGTCATAGAAACATTTATGCAATCTGCTTTAGCTAATGCATACTTGACTTTAAAAGAATTTCCAAAGGCAATTAATATCTATGAGTCTTTTTTGAATTTTGAACTTCAATCTGAAGACCTTCTTAAATATATTCAAGCTCTTTATTTCTCAAAGTCTAATAATAAAAAACTACTTAAGGTCTTAAAACTCTGGCGGGAGAATTTTTCTTTTCATCCTAAAATTTTAGAATTAGAAGTAGATTTAAAAAGACAGTTATTTGAATGGTCTGAAATAATAGATATTTGTGAGCAGTATTTAACCCACATAGAATTTAATGAATTTATTGTTGCTAATTATGCTATAGCTCTGAATGAAATAGACAATCCTTCAAAAAATCAATTTGTAAAAATTATTTCTTTAATTGAAAAAAATAGCTTCTCTAGTTATCCTAATGCTCGTGCTGTAGCACAATCGCTCATTGAAAATGGATTTTATTTAGAAGGTCTGGAATTATTTTACAAGCAAGCAATTGATGAAAATAATTCACCAGCAAGAACTGATTACTTCATGGCTTGTGTAAAATGCCCAAAGGGAATATTGAAAGAATTTGAGCAGGTTGAAGTTGGACATTTTGTGAAATTTGAAAATAATGGAACTACATCATTTATAGAATTGACAGATGGAAATCCTAATACTAAAGTTTTATTAAATAAAAAGGTAAATGAAAAGGTCTCGTTTAGCGGTAAATTTGGGAATAGTACGCATGATATAATCATCAAGCGAATTATGAACAAATACCTTTCATTACATGATCAAATTGTTCTAGAAGTTGATAATAAAAATCCGTTTAGTCAAATACCTATGCAATCATTTAACGCTGAAAAGCACATTAAAGAAGGTCGGATTTTAGATTTCTTTGAAGAAATCATAGGGAAACAAGATCATAAACCAGATGAATTTATAAATGAATATTACGCTGGTAAAATCTCGTTTACAGAACTTGTTGTGAATGAATACTCTAATAATTACATCCGTGCATATTACAATTTGGAATATGATAAAAAAGGAATAATTCAATATTCTCCACGTCTATATCCAGATATTAATTTATTAAACTACAACAGCTTCATATTAGATTTCACATCGCTACTTAGAATATTTGAACTTCACAGAGAAAAAGGTCTAAGATTCGAGAAAAAGTTCATACTTACATCCAGCATAAAATCTATGATTAAGGCATTATCAAAAGACTTTGTTGGTTACTCTGGTAGTCAATATGTATTGGATACAACCTTTTATCAAGATCTTCTAAATTGGATAAATAATAATTGTATATTAAAAATGCCAACCTCTAAACTCGATATTACACAAGCTATTCCTGAAAAACTAAAGGGAGAGCAAGCTCAAAATATATTTATTGACACTGCACTTTTAAATCAAGAATTAGAGAATTCTATTCTTATTACAGATGATACAATAATGTTTAAGTTTTACCCAATAGGAAGTGGTAAAATTATTGGGACATCAACATTTTGGATTAAATCCAATATTATAGGAATGACTAAAAAAGAATAATAACTACGCCTAATCGAATAGGTGGCTGACAGGATTGTAGCCCTGCCAGTGCACCTTTCACAGCACGACTTTTTACTCCATAAAAAGTACGTACGGGTAACTTCGTTATTCCTCTTCACAAATTAAAATACTATTTTAATTTATTCGAGCATATACGGCGGTTCCTTACATCATGGGGAATCGAAGATCGGCGGAGCCAATAGCGAATTTGTCTTAGTAGGTAAAGTAGCTGTTATTTCATTGTACATAGAAGCTAATGGGATATAGCCTCGCTTTTGAAGTCGTTGCACCGTAATGGTTGTTCCTAAAATAGGACTTTGCCAACAATCTGTTTAATTTAATTTTCGTTGGCGATTTACACTGCGTTACAATTGAGCGATAGCCCAACCACCCATTATTCATAATATATGTATATGCTTTAAGGCATTCATGATTTCGTTCCTCAATTCGGCTTCTGCTCCAAGCATAGGCCATACCAGCTTCAATGCCTAATCGGATCAGGTTTTTCCTTTTCTTGTCAGGCTTTTTTATTCACAAGTGTTCATTTTTTGTGTTCATGATTTCCGCTTTGCTCCAATTCAATGATGCCAAATGCAGTATCTAAGACGATTACGGAGCCAGCCATCCAACTCTTCCAGTTTTGTTTTGATATTGGCATATTTAAAGTTATTGATCCAACCACGTTGAATCTCAATAATCTTCTTTATGCGCTCATCGAAACTCTTGGGATTCGTTTTTCGGGTCTCTTCTTTGAGCTTTGCTTTAAAGCTCTGCCATCGTTTCTTAGTGACTACCAATTGGTATTTACCCTTGATACCTTTGCGGTAAATAGGTACAAAACCAAAGCCTAGTATCTGAAAGTTTACAGGTCGGCGAATACCACTTTTCTCTTTATTAATGGGAAGTTTTAATTTGTCCCGCAGAAATAAGTAGATCGTGTTACCTACCTTCTTTGCTTCAGCCTTAGTTTTGCAGTAAATACTAAAATCATCGGCATAACGTACAAAGCGGAGTCCTAGTCGTTCCATTTCTGAATCCAATTCATGAAGAATTATATTGGATAACAATGGGCTAATAGGACTGCCTTGCGGAACACCTATACGTCGTTTGATGAGTTTACCGTCTTTTTCAAGCGGAGCACGTAGCCAACGACGTATCAAACACATGGTTTGTTTGCATTTAATTTTACGGTACAGCAACTGTAACAATATTGTATGGTCAACCCTGTCGAAAAACTCTTTTAGGTCTATTTCAACAATATGCTGGTAGCCTGAATTAATATAACTCAGTGCTTTTCCTGTTGCTTGTTGCGTGTTACGTTCAGGACGAAATCCATAACTATAGGTAGAAAAATCTATCTCATAATACATCATTACCACCCGTGATACTGCCTGTTGCAGCATACGGTCAATAGCGGTAGGAATACCTAATAATCGGGTTTTACCACCTCCTTTAGGTATTTCCTTGCCACGTATTGGTTGTGGTAAGTACGCTTCGTTCATGATTTGTTCTACCAGTTGGTTACGGTTTTGGTCGAGATGGTCTTTAAGTTCGGAAACTTTCATACCATCAACACCTCCTGCACCTTTATTACGTACCACTTCCTTGCAAGCTATGGTTAAGTTTGCAGGGTAAAGTACCCGTTCAATTAAATGATTAGTGTCCCGTTTTCTTCTTTTCATACTTATTCTTCTTAATTCCCTGCTATATCTCTTTGGGGCTAGAAAGGTTTTAATCCTTTAACTTCCATCAAAGATCAATAGCGATGTAAAGTTCAGCCCTTCTTCAACTTGTGAGTCCTCTGCATATCTTATTGCAGCTCGTTACTGTTGAATACTATGGCGTCGGCTGACTTCTTGCCATAACCAACACGTGGTTGACAAGATCTCCCCTGGTAATAGCTGTATATAATATTTGCTGCGCTAATCGCTCACCAATAACCTCCAATGCCTGCCGCATCTACTTTATAAACACTCGCCTCCTTGGCGTTTGGACGTCACAATGATGTGTTTGCTCATCCGGTTTATAAAGCCTCATATGCGGTTTCTGTCCGTCAGTACCGGAGTTTGCCGTTTGGCTTCCTTCACTGCATAGGTCACCCTATACCAGCTTGCCACTTGCTAACGGTTCGAAGCGTTACCTTCGCCCGTGATGGGACTTTCACCCTCTGGATAAAAATACAGCACAGCCCGAGGTTTATTGAAGATAATTTGTATTTTCAAACTTTTTCAACAATTTCGGGTGTGGGTGTACTGCAGCACATGCAGGGCACACACAAAAGCTAATAAAGCATAGGCTTGCCGCAGGCGCAACACAAGCCTACGACTTCATAGCAATCACGTTAGCCTTCATTACTCAAGGTAACAAAGAACAAATAGCAATAAAAGTGTTTAATAAACAATATTTTCAGCTACAAGGTTTTGAAAGACCTTTTCTAATAATTCAGTTTTTATGCAAGAAGAACCTATAAAGAATACAAGAAACCCAAATACAATTGAACAATTTATAATTGAGCGTTGTGCTCGAAATATACGTATTTTTCATATTGAAGCATTTATCTTTTTTGGTGCTTGCGATATCGCTTTATGGTACTTAACAATTCTGTTTTTTAGTGAGAGTTTTTTAATGGGCTTGGGTATGCTTATTTTGGCATTAGGTATAGGAATATTTCTAATTCTTATTTGGGCAGTAATTAAGGATACTAAAACCAAATCGTATCAAATTATTTCAACTAAAGGAGCTTGGAGTGTCAATTTTGAAGGTCAAGGTAAAAATTACCACCCTGTTTCAAGAGTGAATGATGAAAAAATTTGCATGGTTGTTCCAGGTATGGCTACTGCTCCTAAATATGGTGAAATTAAAAAAATTGAATATGAATATGTGAATATTCTTAATTTTGCTGTATTTGGATACAATAATATCTTTATTTCAATTGATAAAATAGGATTTAGCGAAAAGCATCAGACTTATGTTGAGAACTTAAAACCAATTGGACTGCTATCCGTGGTCATAAGCATTGTCTTTTGCTTTAGTTTGATGTTTTGTTTTCTTATTGAATTTGATTCAATATGGCTTTCATTTCTCTGTTTATTCTCGTTTTTCATCTTTGTAAGAACGACTGTTATTTGGGTTGGCAATAATAATCTTCGTAAAAGCTTAACTATAGAAGTTCCTTGATTACAATCTGGAAAATTAAATTGTGATGAAATTCATGTTGTTACATACTAGGAATAAGAAAATCGGTTTAGAATGAATTGTATATTAGCCCGTAATAAAACCGAGCAGAAAAATAAACAATTAAATTTGTACTGCTATGGAAAAAAAGACACGTTTTACGACAAAAATCAAAACAGAAATTGTTCTGTCCTTGCTTCGAGGAGAAAGCATGGAGGCTGCAAGCCGTAAGTATGGAGTAACGATCGCCGATCTGAGTTTTTGGCGTGATCAGTTTGTTAAGCATGGAGCTGATGGATTTAAGCGCAAGCCCGATGATTCTAGACTAAAGGAGGCCGAACGTATGATTGGTAAGCTGCAAATGGAGTTGGAACTCACAAAAAAAAAGAACGAATTGGTAGCAAAACTAAAAAGGAGATAATCGCCTTGTTGATGAAAGAGGTTTGCTCTATAACGCAAAAACCATATCCAAAGCGACTTATATTTAAGGTAGTGGGTTATAGTAGTAGCACATGGTATGAGAAACCAGTGGCAAAAACAGGTAAACGAGGTAGAAAACCCCTTCATAGTGATGAGACCGTCTTGCATGAGATCAAGGTTGAAATTCAGAATAGTGTATTTAAATCTGAAGGCTATTTCAAGGTTAAAAAGCGCATGCAAAGAAGGCCTAACAATGCCATTAGGGCTGGGAAAGAGCGAGTGAATAAGCTTATGCGTGAGAATGATTTACTGAGTCCAAACAGGAGATCCAGAAGTACTAAGAAGAACGATCATAAGGGGCGCATTATAACTGACAAACCAAATATAATGTGGGCCACTGATGGCAAAAAGTTCTGGATTAATGGAAGTGGGTGGCACTGGTTTTTCGGTGTTATTGACCATTTTAATGACGAAATATTGGCATGGCATATAGCAAAGATTGGTAACCGTTTTGCGGCTATGGAGCCAGTACGTTCTGCTATTCGGAAACAATTTGGCTCCGTTAATAGAGATGTTTGCAGAGGTATGGAGCTGCAGTTACGTAGTGATCACGGTTCACAATATGACTCTGCAGACTTTATGAATGAGATGAAGTTTCTTGGCCTAGGAATGTCGAAGGCGTATGTGAGGTCGCCGGAATGCAATGGCATAATTGAGCGGTTTCACCGTACCCTGGAGGAAGAGACTTCTACAGATCAAGCCTTTTAATTCTATTGAGGAAGCTCAACGGGAAATAGCTGAATTTATTGACAATTACAATACACATTGGATATTACACAGGTTGAACCATTACTCCCCGATGGAGTATAAACGAATGTATATAGAAGCGCTGAAGAACGCCCAGTCCGATACTTCGGGTAATATTGAGCCAGAGGGCCAGTTTGTCCTCCTTTTGAGTGGTTCGATACCACGAAAAAAGGATCAAACACAAAAAATAAGCAAAGGGGTAAAACTTGCGGAAATATCCCTTTCGTAGATCCTTCGGTATAACAAATCACCGTCGGACCAGTTTGTCCGACACAAAAATAGAAAAAAACTAAAAAAGTGCTCGGTTTTTAGAGGCCAATACAGTTTAGAATGAATTGAAAAATAACGAAAGGCTAATTGAGTAGACTGCCGCTAGGCCATTAGCCTAGCGGAGAGCCTCTCACAGCACGACTTTTTACTTCTTAAAAAGTACGTACGGGTAACTTCGTTATTCCTCTTCACAAATTAAAATACTATTTTAATTTATTCGAGCATATACGGCGGTTCCTTACACCATGGGGAATCGAAGATCGGCGGAGCCAATAATGAGTTAGATTTAGTGGATAAAGAAGATGTTATTTCATTGTACATTGTAACTAAAGGAATATAACCTCGTTTTCTGAGTCTTTCCACCGTTATGGTTGTACCTAAAATAGGATTACCTGCCGGGCTTTATTGATTTTTCTTCATTGTATACATCTTCACATAACGTCCCATTATTCCAAAATCATTGTTGTCAGCCACTTTTCCTTCTGAATTCACCACATGTCCTTGTTTTACTAAATACCTTTCTGGTAAAAACAAGCTAATTTTTTCTCTAACCAAATTTTCAACTTCATCACCTTTCATTTTAGCAGTAAACACTCTTAGCCTTGCAGGGTAGAGTAGAGCCTGATAGCTTACTCCCATTATTACTTCTAAAAGTAGCAATAATAAGTAAACTATCAGCGCCCCCTTCATCAAACCGTACGTGAAGTTTTCCCTCATACGGCTTACCGATAGAGTTCTTCATTGAGCTTTCGCAAGGGTTTTCAAGCGTGCATACTTTTCCAAGTCTAACAGCCTTTTGCTTTGTACAAAAGTACTGTATGGTCGCTGGCGAAGCGACTTGTGCGCTTTACGTCCTTTGCTTTTGAGCCATTTAAATAGTTTATAATCCAAGTGTTTGATGATAACCTTTATGGTTTCCCAAATGTGCGTTACCTTACTTATAGAGAAATAATTAAGCCAACCTATTAATAATGAGTTGAGCTTGTAAAGCAAAGGTTCAATCTTCCAATGCCTACGTTTTGCTAAAAGCTCACGAATGTTGGCAAAGAGTTTACTCCTTGATTTCATACTCGGGCGGACGTTGGTATAGTTCTTCCTGTTCCAAGCGAATTTGGAGCGGATTACCCTGAACTCAAACCCCAAAAAGAATAGGCTTTTCTTATGCACATGCAAAATAGTTGTCTTTTCCTTATTGATGGTCAGTCCCATCCTTGTCATTAAGGAATTGATATAAGCCAGTATTTCCCTACTGTAATAGTAAGTACCCATCTGTACAAAATAATCAGCATAACGGACTATGCAAATGTTGCCCTTGGCAAACTTACTATTTGGACTATTAACAATGCGGTCAAAAGCATGCAGGTAAATATTCGACAGCAATGGACTGATAACTCCTCCTTGCGGAGTGTCTGCCCTGAATGTCAGAAGCTTCCCGTTCTTTAATTGTTTGGGTGTTTTCAGCCATTGCTTAATAATATTCAAAATCCCGTTGTCACTGATACGCTCTTTGAGCAGTACAAACAGCTTATCATGAGGGATGGTATCAAAGTATTTCGACAAATCTGTGTCATAAATAAAATGATGCCCTTCATAAATGTTCTTCTTGATTTGCTTGATCGCATTATGTGCTCCACGCTTTGGTCTAAATCCATACGAAGTTTCTTCAAAGTCGGCTTCCCAGAGTGGCTCTATTAACATCTTTACTGCCATTTGTGCAACTCTATCTCTAATGGTTGGAATTCCCAACTTTCGAAACTCGCCTTTCTTTTCCTTCGGGATTGATAATTCGGCTTGGTCATTTGAACATACCGAGCTTCAGCGATAATCCTCACGGATATAACTGTCAGCAGTTCTTCTAAATGAACAACAAATTATTGCGATAAGTGAAAGTAAAACCAAGTTTACTTGGATTATGCTGAATGAAGCAATAATCTTAACAAAAATTATTTAGGTAGGATTTGCACCTAGTGAATTACCACAGCTTCGTGGCACACCAACGGTTATGCTATGCATCGTAGCTTTGTGTTGCACCTGCGACAAAGCTATGATGTATGAACACGTGTTACAAAACGTTATTTATTACAAGTCCATATGGTATCCTGTCTGCCTTTCGGATGGTTACAATACCACATATTGGGATTATCTTCGGAACGGTAATAAGCAAAGAATGCTAAACAATCTTTGCTACAATCTCCATTTCGCCCAGAACCATCTCCATAAATTTCATGTTTTTTATCTTCCTTATGCTCAATGTAATATTCAGTGCAAGTGGTTTTTTCGAAAAATAAAATAAAAAATAGGTTAACATCAAAATTTTCGCAAATAATAGAGTCTGTTGCTAAAAAACTTTTTGTGTATAAATAGTCACTAATTAAGCTATCAACAATTAATTTATTCTTAGGCAAATTATCTATTAAAAGATATTCCCTGAGCGTAAATTTAGTTAAGTCCCCTCCTTGGGAAACTCCTGTCTTATTCTCAAGTCTAAACACCTTGGGTGGCTTATCTTTATTAGGCATGCAGGAAAATAGCACACCTAAAACGAACAGTAATAAAATATACTTCATTATTAAAATTATAAACTTTTGAATTCAGGTAAATTATTAATTTTCTCTTTAGTTTCTTCTGCTCTTAAAGCTTCTCTTTTATTATTGCGCTCCATTTTGCCTTTATTTATATTACCTTCAAACTCTTTTGTGAAGGTTATTTTGGTAACAAATGGCTTGTATCCTCTTAGGTGTTGTAATGCAAACCAAGCAGCAAAGGCTTCCTTTGCTACAGGAATAGTATTAGGGATATCTTCAATATCTGTAATATCAAGTCCAAAATGATCCCATAAGGTTACCTCATAGCTTATTTTATAATTATCATTGTCAAACTGAACTTCTGATACATACACTTCTGTTGCCCAAATATCATTTAAAGCAATCGTTTCACCTTTTATAGTATCTAAAAGAGAACCAAATGTTGGCTTCGCAAAGTTTGCTCCTTTCGCAGTTGTTTTCCCTCTATAACCCCTTTCGTCATAATTTTTATCAATTTGCTTTTCAATAATATCTGACAATTTCCCTTTACTTGTTTTTATTTTTTCTGCAATAAAGTCTTCCAAATTTGAACAATATTCCAAGGTAGCTTTATGATTTGCGATATCATTGGTTAATATAGGATCTTCGTAAATACCTCCTTCGTTACGTTTGAATTTTGCAATCATACGTTCAATATTGCCTTCCATTTCACCATAGGAAAAACATAGTGTTGCCCACTCTTCAAATGCTTTAAAAATATTCTCATCACTTGTGTCCCAGAATAGCAAATTACCTTCATGATAATCCTTTATATCTTTTCCAGAATCTTCGTACACCCAATCTTTAATGAGCCATGCTTTAGCATCATAAATTCGTTCTTTAGAATAAATGGCTTTAGGATAGTTAACTTTATCAAAATCGTCAGCTATTCTCATCATTTCTGCATTGTTTTGAGCATCAATCTCTCTTTGTACATTAGCAAAATGATCTGAACCTTCTGACGGTGTAGAGTGATTAAATGATTTGTCGAATGGATTTTCTTTTAAGTTTTCAACATTTGCAAAAATTGCATGTTTGTTAATATCAAAACCTCTTTCAATATATTCTTTTTTAAATCGCTCTACAGATTCCGAATCATATACATTATTTGGAGTTTTAGTTGCGATACCTTTACCATAGGTTAAATCTTCCGCAATATTTGTACCTTCTCTATTTAACCCTGGAACTTTAAATCTATCCACGCAAAAAGGAAAACAAACAACAGGCACTTCTACACTCACATCCTTACTGGCTTCGTTGCACCATGCATAAACTCTAATGTTTTCGGCTTCTTCGGGAGTGTATTTATAACAGATTATGCCATCTTGCTCAAAAGCATTGGATATGGTAAGTTCTTTCAGCTTTCCATCATTATTTAGTTCTACGCTCCACTGCGTGTTGTTTAACTTATAGCCCTCACCATCGTTGTATTCGGTGGCTTTGTAAATATAACTGTTCCCCATTATCAACTCCTCCACTATTTTGCCGTCTTCGGTAAACGGTCCTTCAAGCTTCTTAACCAATAACGCCTTTTTTTCGGTTGATTGAACCGGTGCAGCGGTAGCAGGTTTCCATGGTTGATGAATATCGGTAATCTTCCACACTTTTCCATGCTGTATATTTCTATTTTGTGTGATGGCAGGCGATAAGCGCATTTGCATCATCATGGCTGAGTTACCATGCGAACTCATCTTTTCTCCGATGCTTATACAAAAGCAATCCCAAAATTGGATTTTAAAAGCCATGTCGCCATCTCCTTCATAAAATTCTATTCTACCATTTTTGAGTTGAGAGGATAACATCCATTCGTACCAAAAATCATCATCTGATGAAGATGCTAGCTCCAAATTGAAAATACCTCCGAATTTATTGTATTCAACCGGTTTACATATGGCTTGCTGAGGACGTATATATCTATCGTATTTCCGATCTATATTCGGGATAATACCATGGTCGAGTCCTTTGCTATAACGTAATTTTGTCAACGCAGAATAATACCTTTCTTTGGGCGTTTTTGGTGCATCATCATGATAGAGCGAAGTAAGGTTACTTTCTGCCTCTTTTAATGCTTCTCTTTTTAATTCATTATCTAAACGACTTAATCTAATGGATGACACGTTTCTATTATGATAAGTTGATAGCTTGTTTTCATCATCCGTATCAAAAGGAAAATTCAATTGCAAGAACTTTCTGTAGGAATCTTTATTGTCTTTTACAGGACAAAAATATTCATAGTGTAACGTATTTAGCCAACGTTCATTATTGTCGACTATTAATTTTAATTTATACATATATTCAGTTTGGTTGACCTTTAATATTATCCTTAAATATACGTCTTGTTTTTAATGTTTTGTAACGGCTCAAAGTTGTTGAAAAAAATTAAAAATACAAATTATCTTCAATAAACCAAGGGCTGTGTTGCATTTTATCCAGAGGGTGAAACGAAGTTCACGAATGCTTTCATATAAATATTTGTATTCGTAAAATCCTATCACAGAAGAAGGTAACGCTTCGAACCGTTAGCAAGTGACACTTTTTACGAATGTAAAAACGTAGTGGTTGTTTGTGACGACAGCTGTGAAGATTATTTGTGAGCGGTTAGCGCAGCAAATACCGACGGCAAATTGGCTCCGCCGATCTTCGATTCCCCATGATGTAAGGAACAGCCCAGTACGAGACCCGTATGCTAGGTGGTGTGAGAGCTTCTCCGATAGGCTAATTAATAGCCTATCGGCTGGCTACTCAATTGTACACTGGCACTATTTAGCTGCTTTGGGGAAAACATTTTCTCGCTTCAAGAATCCGTCATGACTAGTCAAATACAAGTAAAAGTCTGCAAGTTTATAATTAACATTTACGTCAATCTTTAATTCAATAAACTTTAAACTCTTATCGTCAGTTTTCAACTTGTATCTCATGGTTTTAATTACGCCCTTGTCAACTACTTGAAATAGGCTAATCTTTTCTACATTACCAATTGCTACTGAAGCCATTTGAAACGATTCATTATACATTTCCATCCCACGCATAATTCTTCCATGAACTAAAGGCGTTATATAATCTTTCTCTTTTAGAAACCTAACACCATCTTTATGATTCATTGAAGTTATAATGTCTTTTGCAACCTTGTTACCTGTACTTTTAAGTTTTGGGTCTAGCTTGTCTAAAGAAATTTTTGGGTATTCACTTGGTCCACAAGAAGTAATAAGGAATATTCCAAACGTGATTACTAGAATACAATTTTTCAAAAGGTAAGGCTTATTCTTTTTCATTTTTTTTACTTCTAATTAATTTCTTCTGAGGTATGCTCTGTCATGCTTGTGTACAACTTATAAGGATTTTATCCTTTGTTCGACCAAGATAAGTAAAAAGTTGAACATTGATAAATATCCAAAATTATGATTGCTAATATTTATTAGTCATGAAGGATAAAATTACGTTGAACGAAGGCGGCCTAACCTATGCACATTTCATCTAGTTCTTTTTCTTTGTAAACGCTCTGATCCTAATATTTCTCTGTTATTTATACAACATTCTTTCATCAGCATGTTAATTTCGTTTGGTTTAAGGCATAACAATCCCGTTACACCCACATGAACGGTTGTTTTATTTGCATCCATGAAACAAAGAACGTTTTATCTGCTTAATGTCATTCTAGTTGGTGCAATATCCTTGTGCGAACCATTATGCCTTTATTGCATTTGGGGCATATGCAAGGATCCTTTCCTATTAATGCTCTTAACACTTCATATGAGGTAAGGCCTTCGAGGTTTGACAACCACATATTTTCACCCACTAGTGCAATTACCTGTTCTCGTTTACCATGTATATGTACCGTTGCAAGTATGCCAACATATCTGATTTTAAAGAATCCGCTAGGTAAGACGTGATGTATAAAACGCCTCACAAATTCAAGTTGATTTAAGGTCATTTGTTTTTGCTTGCTATTTTGTCTGTAATCTTTATAGGTAAAGCTCACTTGCTTGTCCGATAAAGATGTTAGCCTATTATTAGATATAGCTACCCGATGGGTGTATCTGCCCAAGTATTGTAATACACTGTTGATACCCCCAAACGCCTTTTTACAGTATACATTCCATCGTTTACTGTACAGTTCTGATTTCAACATTTGAGCTCCTTCAAACTCCTTAGGTAACCTCAGTTTTTCCTTGATCAGTAGTTTTTCGAGTTGCTTAACTAGTATACCTCTAAACATGCCAGACAATGCCTTTACGGGCACAAAGAACTTCTTGGGCGAAGCAACCCATTCCATACCATCCGTAGACAGGCCGCCAGCGGGAACCAGCATATGAATATGGGGATGATACATTAATGTTTGCCCCCAGGTATGCAGTACACATAGTGCTCCAACATCAGCACCTAAAAATGAAGGATTGCGTCCTGCATTTTGTAAAGCTTGGGAGGCAGAACGAAACAGTAAGTCATAACACGCTTGTTGGTTGATGTAAAACAATGGATGTAGCTCCCTTGGTATGGTAAATACAATATGAAAGTAGCGTCCGGGCATTAATCGACTAGTGAGCTTATTGACCCATTGCTGCTGCTTTAAATACTGACACTTGGGGCAATGTCTATTGCGACAAGAGTTATAGGACTGTTGACTGTAACTACAGCTGCTGTTATTACAATACGCAATATGACCGCCTGCTTCTGATGTACGGCACCTTGTTATAGCTTCAATAGCTTTTTGTTGTTCTTTGTTCAACCTTAACTTGGTAGCAATATCATCTTGACAGCTCCTCACAACATCGGCCACTTCTATTTTCTGTTTACTATTTTCGGTGTGACTCATGGCTGTGCCTGCTTTATTGGAATTAACAAATTGGGAACTTCGCCAAGGTAAGGGTGAGCCAAATGAAGATAACCTGAGGTTGTTTTTAGTGAACTGTGTCCCATCAGTAACTGCAACCGTTTCAAATTGATACCTCTTTCAAGCATATGAGTAGCAAAACAATGTCGTAACACATGAGGCGATACGCCTTTATTTATACCTACTGATAAGGCAGCACGTGATACTATCTTACGAAAACTTGTTGCGGAATATTTCTTCCCTTTTTTAAAGCCCTCAAAAAGATACTTCGAAGGACGATACTGTTTAAAATAAATTCTGAGTTGTTCTAATATATCCTCTGGAAGTGGTACTTCTCGGCTTTTATTACCCTTGCCCTTTATGCGTACAACCAAACGTGCCGAATCTATTTGCTCAGGCAACAAACTTAGAGCTTCTTCGCACCGCATGCCCGTTGCATAAGTCAACATCATTAATGTACGATGTTTGACATTATATGAACTTGTCACCAAACGATAGGCATCTGACTGAGACAAAACCGTGGGTAGTTTCTTCGCTACTCTTGGACGCTTTATCTTAATGCCATCCCACTTGTTCCCAAGTATATCCACCCAAAATATTTTCCAGGCACTAATCATTTGGTTGATGGTACTGTTCGAAAGCTTTTTTTCTTGAAGAAGATAATAGCAGAAATCTTTTACTTCCTGATGACTAAGTGTTGACGGAGACCTCCTGTAATACTTTGCCAAAATCGAGAGCATAGATACATAAGTATCTACAGTTCTCTCACTGTAACCGCGTAAGCGCATTTCTTGAATGACCTGCGCGCGTAATGTTTTTTTTTCATCTTATAAAGTATTAATGAATAATACTTTAAGTTACCACTTTTCTAATTAGCGACGAAGGAGCTTTCGTTCAACTTGTTTATATACGGAACTTTTATCCTTTTATCCAACAATTTTGGTTGGCTATGCGGAGGTTTTGATGTTTTTATACTTTTTACTTCCCAGTAAAAAAGACGAGAATTCCCACTTTAATGCAAGTTAAGTATGTTTTACATATTATCAAATGGATCTTTAATCTTTCTTATACTGGTCTCTGTAACATGAGTGTAAATCATAGTTGTCGTTGGACTACTGTGCCCCAAAAGTTCTTGGATGTATCTAATGTCAGTTCCATTCTCTAATAAATGTGTGGCAAAACGATACCTCAGTGTATGTAATACAACATGCTTTTTTAATCCTACTTTATTCACGGCATTTTTTAATACCCTTTGTGCACTCGAACTACTATATTGTTCCCCTTTCTGACCTTCAAATAAATAATATTTGGGTTTATATTGTTTATAGTATTCTCTTGACCTATCTAGAGCGTTTTCAACAAATTTCAGCTTTTTTTTAGGCAAAATCGGTCGTTTTGGGGCAGTTTAATTTTGCAAGTAGCTGGTTATCTGTTGTAGCTTTTTTCGAAAATCCATTTATTGTACACAGGGGCGTATTGATTTTGAATAAATTAGATAGTTTCTTTGGGGCATGTATTTCAAAGTATCCATGCGCAAAAATCCAGAATCTGGAGTTTACTCTGGTTATTATCGATTGGTTGAGAGCTACCCCAACGAAGACGGTAGGGTATCCCACCGCACCATGGTCAATGCCGGATACTTAGATGATTTGAATGCAAATCAATTAGTTGTAATACAAAAGCTTATCACAGAAAAGGCCGAAAACTGCAATAACCCTTTGTTCACTTATCAAGAAAGTGACGATAGCCTCGTAAATAGTCTTTGCAAGGAAACTCCAGACAGAAAAGCATCCGGTTGCATCATCAATAAAATGGTCGGTAAAAGAAAACATAGAAATCAATGCGCGTAGTGCAGTCTATTTTTTGCGCACCTCACTTGAAAATTACGATGAAGATGTTTTATGGAGTTTTTACAATACCATCCGGGAGATTGAAGCTTCTTTTCGAGTTTTAAAAACCGATCTTGATTTACGCCCAATTTATCACAAAACCGATTCAAGTACAATGGCTCATCTGCACCTTGGGTTGTTGGCATATTGGGTAGTGAATACAATCAGGTATCAACTAAAAAGTAAAGGGATAAACCATGGATGGAAAGAATTCGTCCGCATAATGAATACACAAAAGGCGGTTACAGCAACTGCTCAAAACGTAGAGAATCAAACTATTTCAATAAGACGTTGCTATGAGCCTAACGAAAAAGTAAAACAATTATATGATGCTCTGAAATACAAATATCCTCCCTTTACCCGAAAAAAATCTGTAGTACACAAAATGAAAATAAAAAAATACGCAAGTGGCTACAAAACAAGAATCTCCGCCAATTTAGCTGCAATGTGGGGTAAATTACAAGTAATGTTGGCGAGTTGTTGGAGTTGTTATAGTTGGCAAGTTTTTGACGATAATATTCCCCACCTATCTGCAGGAAGGGTTTGCTGAAATACAAAAATCAAAGAAATCAACGAGTAAGATGAGAGAATAATCTGTATCAGAAAAGTGTACTGCGGCATATACAAAGCATACACACGCAGTCACCACAAACATATTTACAAACTAATTTACTCCTCAATAGGCGTATAACGCACAGTAATGGACCCTGACGTAAGAGGTTCAACAAAATCAATGCCAATGCGATATGATTTTTTACCACTACGCAAGTGTTTCACGGGTACTACTTCATCTGTAATTTTAAACGCAGCTCCATTGGAACTTACTTCTGCTTTTACTTTTTGGTTTTCTGAAGTAATAACGATCGTTTTTTCATCCACCACTTTATAATCTACATTTACCATAACGGCAGTACCAAAAATAACTGGAGACGATGTTTTAAATTCATCGCTAACGGTGATAGTACCATTTCCGTTTCTATCGTTGATCATGGTTCTGTTTAAGATCTTCAACTCTGGAATTTCATAAGCAGCTTTGATATCCATAGTTACCATGTCTTTATTTTTCTGAAAGCGGGTTTTCGTAATAATCCCTTTATGCTCCTTTCCTTTGGATTGTAAAGTATTATTAATTCTAGGTACAGGATGTCCCCAAGAACTGCGGGCCGGATTATGATCAGAGAAAGCACCTGCTATATAAGAAGGTGCACCAATATCTCCCGAGATATAATCATCACCCAACACAACTACGTAGCTACCTACATCCATATGATTATGGTTTTCGGCATTGTGACCAGCTTTCATTGAAATGGAGAATGGTATTCTTTGCGAACCACGAGAAATAACAATTCCCATATCATCAAAATAAGTATACGCAGGTAAAACTGTTTTAGTATACGGTGCCGTATAATCATCACCATCCTTCCATACAATTAAGCTTTGAACACTTTCATCCGGCACAAAGGTAAGCGGTTTTTTAGCACCATAATGCTTAGCCGCCATTACATAGGCAAAATTATCACTACCGGGCTTAATTCGGGTTACACCATCTGCAAAAGGAGAATACATACCCTCATGAATTTGGAATCGTTCGGGAAAATTGGCCACATTATTTAACTTCTGAGGATCGTTAAAAGATATCAGGTCAACTTTACCATTGGTATAATCATCTAAAATTTCAGCTAAATAAAGATAATGACCAAAACCATAATTCCAATAACCGGTTCCCTCGGAGCAATAACCATCTGCGCCAAAGCCTGATAAATAGTAGACCATGCTATTTAAAGCGCAACCAATAGCGGCAATTCGTTCATCATAACTTTTAGAGGCAACAATGGTGGTAAAAATAGTACCACTGGTACAAACCGAATTCCAGTTACTGGTACTACGAATCCAGGTATTGCTTTTCGTATCTTCACCTTTACAGCTTCTGAGATAAGAATCCATTATACGCCACTGTAGCTGTTCATCTATTTTTGCTTTTAATGCTGCCGGCAATTTATCCTCTAACAAAGAGTTGGCCATAGCCAGTACTAAACCAAATTTTCGAGCCCCCAGGTCAATAGCAACCCGTTTTCCCTCCAGCACACTGTTTTCCCGGTCATCATGATTGGGATGCATCCATGATTTCATTGCGACTATAGAGTCCACATAAACGACTATTTGAGGAAGAAAACGTCCTTTATTCTCGATACACTCACCCAAAATATAACGCTCCAGTCTATCCATCGTTCTATAATAACGAGGCTTATAAATACCTCTATTTCCTTCTTTATTGGCTCTACGATAAATTTCGTCCGTTATTGGTACTTCCGGTGCTTTGTCTAACTGGGCAAGTGCTTCTTTCAGGTATTCCTTACCTTCTTCCCCATCAGCAACCCTATCCCAATGCTTCCGGTCAGAAATAGGTGGCGCAGGCTGAAAAGCCTCCTGAGGCACCACTTTCTTGAGCATTTCAATTTGAAGTGCTGTTGGATATATCAATTGAGGATCTGCGGCTTTTAGATAGGCATCTATATCTAACACCTCTTGTTTTTCTTTCGGCGCTGAGTAGCTCATTACTCCGCTCACCAAAAAAACAAGAAAAAGCATTCCTAATTTATCGACTTGAATACATTTCATATACGCTCATTTAATTTTTAATACTTTGGGCACTTTTTACAACATACAACCGGACCATGCCAGTTTTATCAAGCTATAACTTTTCTATATAAACATAATAAGCTGGATGCACCCTTTTCATTTCATCAATTAAACGTGCTTCCATATCATATTTTCCTGCAGGAACATGGAGCTTAAAAGTTACTTCCTCTTGTCCTTCTTCTATAGGTCTCACTTTTGTTTGTCCGGCCACATAGAGATGCGCCTCAGTAAAATCGTTTTTCACACTAGCCGGCGCCGTCTTATCCAGCTCCACTCTTTTATTTTGCGCAGGAAAAGTTGCATTGATAGCATATGCACTTTCACGTGGAAATCGACGCAAAGAGATGGTGTACTCACCTCCGGTAACAAATTCAATTTTCCAGATCCCTTCGGCCTGTTCACCAGTAATAGCGCCATTTTGATGCCAGACACCTTTATAGGCACCAATGATTAAATCATGAGAACATATTTTACTTGGATTTTCATAAGGAGTTCCCACTTTGATATAGGCATAACGCTGATCCACACCATCATCAAGAAAGGACTGCCACCAATTTTTATACCCTACGGCTAATCGCGCGGCCACTTCAGGGTATTGATCTATCACATTATTTTCCTGTCCTAAATCTTTTTTAATATCATATAATTTATCGCCATCCACCAAGCGCCAGGTTTCATCCATTACGGTATACTTTTTATACTTTATCAGATTTTGCTCACGTTGCGTATCCATGTATAAAATACGATTAGGCCACGCCGGATTATCTTCTGTTAGCAAAGGCTTAAGACTTTTACCATCCAATGGTTTCACCGGATTAAATTTAACACCCAAGAGATCCACAAAGGTGGGAAGTAAGTCATAATGAGCAACAAGCTGATCTATATTTTTTCCACCACTTAAATCACCATTGGGCCAGCGAATAAAAAACGGAACACGATGTCCTCCATCATACTGACTACCTTTACCGCCCTTTAAACCGGCATTATAGGTACTACGTCCTGCTGATGTTCCATTATCTGTAGTAAAAATAAGAATGGTATTATCTGTCAAGTTCAACTCATCCAATTTATTCTCCAACTTTTTAAAATTATCATCTATATTGGTGATCATTCCATAAAAGCGACGAAGCCTAGGATCTAATTTTTCAAATTTCTTTCCTTTATATAGGTCTAAATATCTTTGGTCGACATTATAGGGAGCGTGTGGTGCATTGGTAGACAAATAACAGAAGAATGGCTTATCTTTATTTTCCTCAATAAAATCCAAAGCCTTTGAAAAAAATATATCGGTACAATACCCTTCAAATTTTTGTTCCACCCCATTATGCACGTAAGTATCATCAAAATAATCATTCATCCAAAAATCCGGTCCTTGGCCAATACCACCTGCCCCATGTCTAACCACCTCATGAAAGCCTCGATCTTCGGGTCGGTATGGATAGTTATCACCCAAATGCCACTTACCGAACATGCCATTTGTATATCCATTTTGAGCCAACACCTGAGGAAGAATAATCTCATCCTCAAATAGAATAGAACGTCCTGCTATGGTATGAAAAACATTGACCCTGTTACAATGTCGACCGCTCATTATGGAGCTTCTGGTGGGTGCACAAGTAGTACTCACATGATAATTGGTCAGTCGAACCGCATCGTTATAGAACTTATCAATGTGAGGTGTCTTCACATAAGGGTTTCCTGTACATCCCAAATCGCCCATACCTTGGTCATCGGTAATGACAAAAACAATATTAGGTTTTACTGATGTAGACTGTGCCAACAAAGGAATAACATTACATAGCAATGCAAGGCACCATATAAATAGATTTTTGGTTTTCATATATTTAATTTTTAATATACTTGTCCTTCAATATTTTTCAATCATTACAAGGTAGGTTCACCTTTCAAAAACTTCAAGGATTTCAAAAACAGGTCACTTTGATATACTGTTTTCGTATAAAATTCTCCATTATGTTTTGTATTATTAAAGAACCCATGTCCCACTCCATCATATAAAAACAAGTCGCAACGGCTTCCTACCTCTTTCATTTTATTTTGATATTTTTCCACAATACTAACTGGAATTAAATGATCCTTCTTCCCAAGAAATATAATGGTAGGAGGTGCATTCTTTCTGATATTATGTGCTGGTGATATTTCTTTCCACCGCTCCCCCATTCGCTCATAGCAAAAACCATCCGGACCATTATCTGAAACAGGATTAAATAATACCAAGGCATTTGCCTTTGAGCTAATACTTAAATCCTCTTCAGGCTCATCCAGTCCGGGGCAGTTACCACAAGCTGCAGCAAGATGACCTCCGGCAGAACCTCCTGAAGCAGCAATTTTTTTAGGGTTAATATTTAGCACCTTCGCATTCTTACGTAAAAAGCGAATGGCCGACTTAGCATCCGCAACAGATTCATAAGGAGTGGTCTTATGTCGGCTTTTCACACGATAATCAGCCAGCACGGTGATCATACCACGAGAAGCAAAGTATTCTGCCTGTGGTTTAAACTGGTCAATAGATCCTCCATTCCAGCCTCCACCAAAAAAGAACACCATGGTTGGGTATTTTCGATGCTTATTAAACCCGGCTGGATACCTGAATGTTAAATCCAAACTAACTGTATCTACCGTCTTATAGGTTAGTTTAAAAGGCCTATCTCTATCGATATTTGCTAATTGATCACTTACATCCTGAGCTTGAACAGCAACAGAAATAAATACAAATATGAATGCGGCCCATAAAATTAATTTCCTTGTCATTATCAGTACATATATAAAGGTAAAACTACCATTTCACCCAGTTAATTTGACTCCAATTTTCTTTTACAAATTGTTGAGGTTCACCTTCTGTAGATCTCCCCTCTTTAATAATTTCTGTTATTCTTTGTTTTAACTTTTTAACCACATCAGGATATTGAAAATACAAATTTGTTGTTTCGCCAGGATCGTTTTCAATATCATAAAGTTCATACAATGCCTCACCTGGCTTTGGTTCAATAAGTTTAGGTTCTAAGGAACCTCCAGAACCTCTCAGCATATTTAACTTCCATTTTCCCTGACGAATGGCCAAATGTCCTGTAAAAGAATGATGAATAACAGCTCTATTGGCATTATAATCCTTATCATTATGCTTCATTAGTGGGTACAAGCTATAACTATCCTCCGCCGCATTATCAGGAATAACAGCTCCCACGATATCGGCTATTGTAGCCAAATAATCCGACTGACAAACAGGCATATGTACTTGACTACCTGCCTTAATTACCTTAGGCCATCTCATCAAAAAAGGCACCCGGTGACCACCTTCGTAGATATCGCGTTTACCTCCTTTAAAGTTCATACAGCTAAAATGCTGAAAAGTATCGCGTTGATACACATAATTAGATTCAGCCCCATTATCAGATGAAAATATTACCAAGGTATTCTCTTCCAATCCATTTTTCTGCAAGGCATCCAACACTTGACCCACTCTATAATCCGTTTCTTCCATAAAGTCTCCATAATTACCACAGTTGCTCCGCCCCTGAAAATCAGGATGAGTACAATGCGGTAAATGAGGACTTGTAAGTGGCAGATACAAAAAGAATGGCTTACCTTTTTGTGCCTCTTGAGCAGATTTATTAATATACGCCACCGCCTTTTCTGCCAGTGTTTCCAACACCAATTCATCATTAAAAGAAGGGGCTACTTCCACATGCCCTTTTGCGATTTCTTTTTTATAAGGTGGGGTCATACGGTAGGTACGTGGTGTTACATCCATCTTTTTTTTTGTATATAAAACAGGAGGATCCAGTACACGATCATTTTCCAGGTAGGTCAATATGCCAAAATTCATAGATGCAGCTATACCAAAATAGTAATCAAAACCATGTTCTACAGGACCTTCGCGAAAAGGCAGGCTCCAGTTTCTACCTTTACCCTTTTCTCCTTCAAACTGCATTTGCAGATGCCATTTACCCACCATTGCGGTATTATAACCTTTCTCTTTAAGCATGGAGGCAATAGTCATCCGATCCTTTTCAATTAAACAAGGCCCATCTGCAAGCAGCACCCCTTTTTTCAACGAAGTTCTCCAACTATATCTACCTGTCAACAATGTATACCTTGAAGGAGAACATACCGCATCACTGCTATGTCCATCTGTAAAAACAAGTCCTTCATTGGCTATCTTATCAATATTGGGAGTTTTAAATTTGGCATTGGGATTCAATGCACTTACATCGCCATAACCTTGGTCATCGGTATAAATAATAACGATATTAGGCTTTTGTGATGATACCGTCTCTTTATTATTATTTGCACAACTGGTATTTGTCCCAACAACAATAATGAGACATATACCTAAAAGCAACTTATATATTTTCATATGATTATAATTTGTTTTTCAGTTGCCATATGGAACTCACCGGATAATCATCCCCCTGTGTGAGAGATTACTCTCATGGCTCGTTTCATACGGCTGATGAATAATTCAACTATGGTTTCTCAATTTCCACATAGTAAGCACCTAACTCTTCACTATTACCCAAGGTAAACCATGTTTGTAATTGCGTTTCACCTTTTTTAAGTTCAAGCTTAAACGCAACATATTCATTTTCAGGATTTACTTCACTCGACATTTCCTGTCCCTGAATTTTAATACGAGCACTTTGAATATCCAGGGCTTTTCCTTCATTACTTGCCGTTACAGTTGTTCCTTCCAAAGCTGGAATAACAGGAGCTTTCGCATTTAAGGCCAGACCAGTTTCCTGAGGCCAACGACGTAACTTAAAGGTATACACTCCAGCCTCATCAACACGCACTCTCCAAAAACCATTATTTATATATCCAGCCCGAATATGTCTTTGCGCCCATGGAGTAAACTCGGGATTTGAATGCCAATCATGACAACGCAAAGTAGTTGGATTTTCAGCCTCATTACCTATGATAAAATATGGTTTTTCTTTAAAAGTAGGAGATATCTCAGACCACCATTTTTCGTAAGCAGTTTTATAAGCTTTCACTTTCTCCGGATATTTATCTGCTACATTGACTCTTTGTTCCGGATCGGTACTTAGATCATATAATTCCGTACCCTCAACCAATCGCCACTTCTTGTGCATTAAAGCTGTTCTTTTCCAAGGTTCCGGATCAGTAGAAAACTGTGTATTCACAAACACAATTCGATCATCAAAACCTTCTTTGTTCCCATTCATCAATGGCACCAGGCTTTTTCCGTCGAATTGAAGATCTTTTTTAAGTTTCAAGCCACACAAATCAACCAAAGTTGGAAAAATATCATAATGAGCCGTTAAGGCATCAATATCCTTTCCTACATTTATTTGACCATCTTTCCAGTGGATAAAAAACGGTACACGGTGTCCACCCTCGTACATACTGGCTTTGATACCACGCATACCATCATTATTTCCTTTAACCACAAAACCATCCAAACGGTGACCTTCCACTTTAGCACCGGCCGCTGTACCATTATCAGCTGTAAATATCAATATGGTATTATCCATTAAACCAGTGTTTTCAAGATAATTAACTAACTTTCCGATATTCTCATCAATATTAGCAACCATACCATAAAAGGCTGCATTGGGTATATTTTCATTGTCGCGGTAAGGATCAGCATATTTGTCGGCCACCCAATAAGGCGAGTGTGCAGCATTGGTAGCTAAATAACAAAAGAAAGGCACATCCTTTTTAGAAGCAATAAACTTCTTGGCATTTTCAAACCACACATCCGTACAATAACCTTCATATTGCTCAAGTTTGCCATTATGCATATACTTGTCGTCAAAGTAATTATTATACCAATAATCCATTGTTTGTCCTACACCTCCACCGTTGTGCACTACAACTTCGTCAAAACCATTGTCTTCTGGACGAAAAGGATAATTATCACCCAGGTGCCATTTTCCAAAGGCTCCGGTACTATATCCATTTTCTTTGAACACCTCCGCCATGGTTGTTTCCTTTTCAAGGAGTAAAGAACGTCCTTTTATTGTAAAAAACACACCTGTACGATAGTTATGGTGTCCTGTCATCAGAGCAGCTCTGGTAGGCGCACAAGTAGGACTTACATGATAATCGGTCAGCCTCGTACTATTTGCATGCAGCGCATCAATATTCGGTGTTTGTATCCATTTGTTTCCCAGGGCGCCAATGTCACCATATCCCACATCATCAACCATAATGAGAATAACATTAGGTTTTTCCATCTCTTTTTCATTGCATGCAACAAATAAAAACGAGAGTAATGAAATTGTGACTATAAACGATGCTTTCATCATATTGCTATTAATATTTAATTATTTACAATACAAAAGTAATTTGCCAGCTGTATTGATAATAGCGAGATCATCCAAAGTAATACTCCACATGTTGCATATTGCTGGAGATGGACAAATAGAATAGATGAAAAGCTCAGATAAGTTTTTGTGATCCCGCTATTTTTTCAAACAATATTGACAAAGCTTCTCCGTCAAAACTAATTTTCGTTATTATACCTTAAAACTATTCTTCCTTTCGTACCCAGACAAAACTCTCGTCCAACAATTTACGATATTCATCCTCAAACTGTGCTTTCAAGCGTTCAAAAACCTCGGGATACTGCGTAAGCACATTCTCACTTTCTTCCCAATCGTTTTTCATATTATAAAGCTCAAAATCAACCATATGCGCTTCCTTCACCAGTTTTTCATTCCCCTTGTAAATATTATTCAATCGTGGAATATAGCTGGTGTCATTCTTTAATTTGCATAAAATTTTCCAATCGCCAGAGCGCATAGCCACCTGCTGTTCATTTAAAGCATTATAAAAAGCCCATATTAATGGCTTTGTTCTTTTTTGCTCCCCCGTTTTAATGAGTGGTACGATAGATTCGCCATCTAATATTCTATTGGGTAGTTCTGCTCCACTCAATTGGGCAAAGGTGGGTAATAGATCAAGAGAAGAAATAACTGCATCACTGGAGCCTTTATAAGTTTTTTGTCCCATCCAATATAATATACCCGGCACACGAAATCCTGCTTCATTAGTCCACAGTTTCATTCCTTTTAAATCACCTGGTGATCCATAAGATCTCTTGGCCTTGGCATACCTATTCAAGGTTTCCGGTCCATTATCCGATGTAAAAAAGATAAGCGTATTTTCATCACAACCACTATCTTTTAAATATTGAATCAATCGTCCCACAGCCTTATCCATGTTAGCTACATTGGCAAAGTACAGTGCTTGGTTCTCATTTTCTGACTTAGGCAGATAACTATCGACCATATCCTTTGGCGAAGCGATAGGTTCATGAGGTTCATGAAAACAAACCTGCAAGTAAAAAGGCTTATTCTTTTGTTTATTCTTCAACCAATGAATGGCTTCATCTACTACCAGTTGACAACTAAATCCTTTCAGCACCCCTACTTTCTCTCCATTTCGCACAAAATTATTGGGGTTTTCATGACTCGGTGCTGCATTATTATGCGTAGAAAACCAATAGTCGAAACCAAAATAATCAGGTTTAGGTTGTTGATCACTATTAAACCTGGAACTACAATGCCATTTACCAGATAGACAGGTTGTGTAACCAACGGATTTCAGCATAGCAGGAATTGTTTTTTCATGCTCTTGCAAATGAACCATGTCTCTACAATCCTCACTCTTCTTAACCCCAGGTATAAAATCATAAATACCCGCCTTATTAGGACTTCTTCCTGTCAGCAATCCTGCTCGAGAAGGTGAACAGACTGGCGCGGCAGAATAACAGTTGGTAAATTTTATACCATCATTGGCCATTTGATCAAGGTTAGGCGTTTTTATAACCGGATGTCCAAAACTTGACAAATCTCCATAGCCTAAATCATCACATAAAATAACAACTATATTGGGTTGAGAAGCATTTTCTGAGCTACAAGACCCAAATAACATACTAAAAACCAAAACAGTAATAGATAAAAAATAACATTTCATAATTATAATTTTAAGATGTTAAAATTGTTTAATCTGAAGAACCAATAAAATGTTTAATTTCATTTATTTTATATCTATTTTAAACATTCAGATAGAAACATATTCTCCACACCAAAAAAAAACGAACCAATAATGGTTCGTTTTAACCCGGATGCTACAATAGTTTTCCTAGTAGCTGCAAAAAATCTACTTTTTCTGTCTTAGATAAGAAAACTTCAAATGCAAGGCTTCTAATATTTTTGAAACCAAGGTGTTTACTGATTGTAAATGACTGTTTCAAAAATAAGAATAACGCAGTATTGGCAGTCTTCTTGCAAAGACTACCTACTGTATAATTACCATATTTCTTACTAAACAAGCCGCATACTCTCCTGCCGTACCTCTAAGACGTAAGGCAATATGTCCTCCTCCATAGGCTTTTTCATCTGTTGTCTCCAGTATTTTTTCACCATCTACCTTCAACCACAAATCATTTTTTTTACGTCCTATCTCAATAGAATAAAAAACACCCGGAAGCATAACATTCTTATCATATGAAACAAGCGCAGGATCCTCCCCTTTCGCTACCGGATACTTTCGGATAAACGGTGTAAAATTATGAGGTCCATTTCTAAAAGCATAAAAATAGCTTTCTACATCTTCAATCCACAATTTCATAGAGCCATCATACCCTTCAGGAATACGTAAGCCTGCATCTTTCCCAAGATTAGAAGCCGACAAAATGGCCACTAAAACAGATGCGGGCGTTAAAGTCATTACATCATATCTCACCACCACATCGTCACCATAGCTCTTTGGACTAACAATCATGACCCCATTACTTTCTTTCGCCTCTTTCATAAAAAACATATTGTGACTTTCCACCAACTTGGTACCTTGCCCGTAGAATGGCCAATTATATAAGTCCTCTGGCGTTAGCTCTTGTCTTTGCGCTTGAATGCGAAAAGGCATCAAGCTAAGCAATAAGAAGAATACAAAAAATTTTGTGTTCATAATTTTACAATTATACTTATTTACAACAATATTGGATAAAACCCTCTTAACAAATACTAAATCATTAAAAATTTCACTCCTTAAGATCAGTACATCTTTATCTCTTTTTGATCCCACAATCTATAAGGATCCTCATATCTGATCATCTGATCCAGAAGTGCTTTTTCCATTTCTTTTAGTTTATCAGCATATCTAGGATCTTCAGCCAAATCGGTTTGCATTGCTTCTGTTTTACCATGCTCAGGAAGAAATTCATAAGGATTCTTTGCCAGATTGAAGAGTTGTGTTTCACGAACAGCCCCGTTCATCATATCATACTTTATCAATTTCCAATCTCCTTTCACTACAGAACGCATACCTGGCTTTGTTCCTCCGCAATAGACTCCATACATGATATCCCGAATACTATTTGTTTTTCCCTCCAAAATAGGTTTAAAACTTCTACCTTCCACAGTCTCTGGAATTTCAACACCTGCTAAATCACATAAGGTAGGCAATACATCCAGCAAATATATATTACCTTCCACCCTTGTTCCTGCTTTAATTCCAGGACCATTCACGATAAAGGGAACTCTCCAACAATGTTCATATAGATTCTGCTTTCCCATTAGCCCATGACGACCAATTGCAATACCATGATCCGCAGTATAAATAACATAAGTATTATCCAATTCGCCCATGGCTTCGAGTCTTTTCAAAACCTTACCAATCTGTATATCAATATTCTCAGAACAAGCAAACTCCCGTCCTTGTTCGTTACGTATGGTCTGCACATCCCTATTTTTCCACACCCCACTTACGCGTTCCTCATCTCTCAAATTAGGATGACCATGAAAAAAAGGATGTGCAGGCAAATAATTAAGAGGCAGGTTCGGTTGCTTAGGATTTGCAGGAGGCAGTGTTGTTTTGTCTATATGATTGACAGCTCCGTATTTCTCAAGCAATTCAGGTGTTCCATTACGAACATCATGAGGATGAGAAAACCCAAAATAAATAAAAAAAGGATCCGATTCCTGGGTCTTTTCCCTCGTGTCCAGATACTCCAACACCTGCTTTGCATGCCAGGCACTACCCGTTTCTTCCGTACCTCCTCGTTTGGTTTTGTCTTTTACAACTGTAAATTGCCTGTTGGCTCCTGGATAAGAATTTCCTTTTTTACAAGTACGCATGGTTTTATACCCTGCACGATTAAAAACTGCACCGATCGTCATCGTATCAATGGGGTGTGGATCTACTTGCTTTTGAAATTCAGCACTTGGTGGCAAATGCCATACCGTACGTCCACTCATAATCATATGACGTGAAGGCGTACATACCGCACCGTTCATAGACCCCATATTACGAGCATTTTCAAAAACCATTCCCCCTTGAGCCAGCTTATCAATGTTGGGAGTTTCCAAAATTGAATTCGAATTATACATCTTCAAATCAAACGCAGATTGATCATCTACTAAAACAAAAAGAAAATTAGGTTTCTTTTTTTTCTCTTTTGCACATCCATAGAATAATGCAACAGAAAATAGTAGGAATAAAAAAGGTCTTAAAATAGTTTTCATATGTTTATAATTTGTTTTTTTAAGATCATATAGAACTCGCCAGAATTAATCATACCCTGTGTGGGAAACTTTTCTCATGGCTCGTTTCATTTAGCGATGTAATATTGACATCTTTCACATCCTGTGTGCTCAATAAAATCACAACGACAAATAACAATCAAAGATAACAAGGTATTCCAAACAACAATCGGCAAAACTTCCATCAAAACAGAATATATGTTGCATATTTAGGTAAAAAAAATACATAATTCTTCATTCTATATCATTTATTTACTTCAATATCAAAGCATAAATATTACTTACCTCATCAATAAAACTTAGCACCTTTTCAAAATTATAATTTGGTTACAACTCCGACCAACACATCTTTTCTCCGGGTTTAAGACGAATCATTTCACCTTGTTTACCCTGAACTGTCAAACGAAAA
This sequence comes from Saccharicrinis fermentans DSM 9555 = JCM 21142, assembly GCF_000517085.1. Lineage (NCBI taxonomy): Bacteria > Pseudomonadati > Bacteroidota > Bacteroidia > Marinilabiliales > Marinilabiliaceae > Saccharicrinis > Saccharicrinis fermentans. The sequence goes on from NZ_KI912107.1 coordinate 1,848,765, forward strand.
CTTACTTCTTTATCCGCCCTTATAACAACCTCTGCAAGCTTTCCTTCGCTCCATGCTATATCAACTTCCAGTCCACCACGTGCTCGCAACCCTTTCACCGAACCATTTACCCATACAGAGGGAAGAGCAGGTAAGAGATGAACTTCTTTGTTATGGCTTTGTAAAAGCATTTCAGCCATTCCTGCAGTAGCTCCAAAATTAGCATCTATTTGAAACTTACTACTATTCAATAAATTAGGTGTAAATTCAGGTATTACATAATGAGTCAGGCTATTCAAAGCTCTCTGCCCACTACCCAAACGAGCCCACAATGAGATCCTCCAAGCACCAGGCCATCCTCCATGGTTACCTCGGTGTAATAATGAAATTCTAGCAGCATCAAACAAGGCAGGCGTATCATATCTATTAATCTGACAACTCGGAAACAAACCGTAAAGATGAGACACATGACTGTGAGGATCTTTCGGGTTATCCCAATCTTCTTGCCATTCCTGAAGCTGACCATATTGTCCAATTTTCATAGGCTGTAAACGAGCACGCATTCTAGCCACTTTTGCACTAAAATCATCATCCACATTTAAAATTTTAGATGCAGCTATACAATGATCAAACAAGTCTCTCAGAATTTGAATATCGATAGTAGGTCCTGCACACAAGGAAGTACCATTCCTACCAATACTAAGACCATCCTTTGTTGTACCGCCATGACTATGTTCGGGCGAAAGCGATGGAGAAGTTATCAAATAACCATTTTTATTTTCGACCAAAACATCCTGAAAAAACGCAACGGCTCCCTTCATTATAGGGTATGATTTTTCCAGCGATAAAGTATCACAGGAATAGAGAAAGTGCTCCCATAGATGTTGGCAAAGCCAAGCACCTCCCATGGGCCACATTCCCCACTGCGCACCATCGACTGGTGCTGTTCCTCTCCAAATATCTGTATTATGATGTGCAACCCAACCACCGGCATTATAATGAACCTTTGCCGTATTTCGCCCAGGCTGTTGCAATTCTTCTACCATGCGCAATAATGGTTCGTGCAGCTCACTCAAGTTACATACCTCCGCCACCCAATAATTCATTTCAATATTGATATTAATAGTATATTTACTAGACCAGGGTGGAGTTATCTTATCATTCCAAATACCCTGTAAATTTAAAGGTTGTGTACCTGGTCTGGAGCCAGCAATCATCAAATACCTACCGTATTGAAATACTTGTTCAGTTAAAAGCGGATCAAAATTCCCCATGGCAACCTTTTTAATACGCTCATCAGTAGGCATGTTATTAAAGGTTGACTTTCCTCCCAAATCAATACTCACACGATCAAAAAGCTCACTATAATCAGTAATATGTCTTTGCATTAACTGTCTAAATGTTTTTTGATGTAACCCAACCATATAGTCATCTATCCTTCTCTCTGGATCAGCACTCAAATCTTGATAGTTTACATAATTAGTGGCCGCCACAAAAACAACCGTCACAGCATCTGCACCTCTTACAGACAAGTAATCGTCATGAGCAAGAATATTACCTCCCTCAGCTACTACTTTTGCCTGTGCAGCATACTTGGTTCCCTCTCCTTCCCAAGCTCCAGTAAGCCCTACCCCCTTCCGCGATCCAAGCTGACCTTTCATGACTATCCCATTATCACGTGCGACAATGGATGTATTCTTATGAGGACTTAGCATAGACATATCAAAGGTAAGCAAGCCTGGTTTATCACATTCAAGTCGCACCACGATGGCCTGATCGGGATACGAAGCAAAAATCCTACGTGTAAAACGAGCATCTCCTATGCGAAAGCTGACCGTACTCACCGCATCTTGTAAATTGAGTTCACGTTGATAATCAAAGAAAATACTGTCATATGAAAATTTAAAAAAAAGATCACAAAAGGGCTGATAGGCCATTTGGTGAAGGGGTATTCCCATCATTTTTTGAGCAATAGTCTCTGCATCCGCATATTTAGCCTGCTCCAGAAGCTCTCGTGTTTTCGAAAGATATCCATATGCATTCGGATTATCATAACAGTGGGGACCTCCGGCCCATAAGGTTTCTTCATTTAACTGTAAATGTTCTTGTTCAACCCCTCCATAAATCATTGCTCCCAGGCGACCATTCCCTATAGGCAAGGCTTCATTCCAAATACTTGCAGGCTTTGCATACCATAGTGTTAGATTTTTTGAAACTTCTACTATTTTTTGTTCTTCGTGTTTTTGTTTTTTATCAGTGCACGAAAACAGCAAAACTAAAAATAAGAGCAACGTTAATTTTATAATAAAAAAAAGTACATTTTTCATCTATCAATGCATTTTAATGTTTAAATAAAGAATAGGCCACTGAAAAATCAGTGGCCTATTCTTTAAAATTATACTATTAACTAATAACCGGGCGTTTGTGTAATACTTCCATTTGTTTTTAAAATCTCTGAAGTCTCAATAGGAATAAAATACAACTTATCATCCCACATTCTATCAAACAACATCACAGGTTCGTAACTCAATTGCTCCGTATTCACATCTTTAATAACATCCATTCCGTACAGGTCTACCTCTTCGGTATATGGTGCAATCATCCATCTTCGAACATCAAAATACCTATGTTCTTCAAAAGCCAACTCAATCCTTCTTTCGTTATATAACCTTGTTCGAAGTTCTTCCCCTACTATTATATCCGGTATTGGTGGCATATTAACGGTCGGCCTGGCTCTAACCAAATTTATATAATCCCTACACACATCCTCATCTCCAAGTTCAAACATCGCTTCTGCATAATTGAGGTATATCTCCGCTAATCTAAAAAAATGAAATGGGGAGGTAAAAGGAGTTTCCCATGTTAATTCACTTTGGATATCAAGGCCGGGCATAAATTTTCGCAATGTATAATTACTTCGAGGATTATCTCCACTTTCCTTGTAAGAATCATACCCCCAAGATGTTCCGTCAGATGCCACCCATTTTTCAAGCGTTACTCCCCGAAATTCAGTTCCATTAAAATTGATGGATTGATAAAACCGAGGATCACGATTTAAGTATGGTTTTTGTGGATCGTAGCCAGAAGCTGGATTCACAGTCGTATTAACATGATTTACTTTAACATAAGCAGGCTCTCCATTGATCATATCATAATCATCTACAAGATTTTGAGACACACCTCCAGCACCACCCCAACCACCATAGGCGCCCCACCGACGACCAAGCATGTACATTGGCTGAGAATGATAATTAGACGTGGTATAGTTTCTTCCCCAAATTATTTCATTATTGACAGAACCACTAGGAGCATTAAATAGAGAAGTATAATCAGGATGAAGTGAAAAATATCCATCATCTATCAAATCTAAAGCAGCATCAGCAGCCTTTTGCCACTTTGTTAGATCATTGTCTTCATTAAAAAGAGGCGAAGCCATATACAAGTACATGCGAGAAAGAATAGCCTTTGCCGCAGATTGGCTAACCCTCCCAAAATTACTATCATCTGCATAAATAGTTTCGGGCAGGTAAGGCATGGCCTCTTCCAAGTCTTTTTCGATGTAAGCCACGCACTCATCTATCGTATTACGAGAAAGATTAAATTCACTATCCAGGTCATAGGCTTCTGTTACAATAGGTACACCTCCAAATCTAACAATAAGTCTGAAATACATATAGGCGCGAATTACTTTAGCTTCTGCAACTAAAACAGCCCTTTCATCGTCATCCAATGCAACGTCACTTTCCATTTTCTCCAGAAATATAATAATTTCTCGGACCAAGCTATAATCTCTACGCCAAGTATATACACTCCCTCCCCCTCTGAACTCAGCTCTATCACTCACATTATCGGAATTAAGAGTTGCATTTAAAATTGGTCCAGGATAACGAGAAGTATTATTAAAACACATTTCATCTGTTGCTTTTGCCATCATATTAGGTCCCTTTGCATCCTGAATTCCAGCATACAATTCATTATGATAAGCTCTTATTAAATTTACATCTACCCATACTGCGTTTTCAGCGATACGATCTTGCGGTTCCAGGTCTAAGTTAGTATCACTACAAGAAAACAGCGAAATAATTGCTATAAAGCTTATTAATATTTTTCTCATCACCTTAAAATTTTAAATTCACACCTAAATTAATCACTCGCAATTGGGGATAGTATAATGACTCTCCACTTACCTCAGGATCAGTAAATGTAATCTCCTTAGCCCACGTAAGCAGGTTTGATCCACTCACATAAAAACGAGTTTCATTTAAACCAATTCTTGCTATTAAATTTTGAGGTAGAGTATATCCAAGTTCAGCATTTTTTAATCGAACAAAAGTGGCATCATATAAAAAAAAGGTAGAATTATCAATATGATTATGCCGTGCCCGAGGCATCGTTCCATCAGGGTTATCAACAGTCCATCGATCTTCTGCTCTATAGGCATATGCGTTGGCCGGCTCAGTAGTACCAAGATCTTTTACCCGTCTAAAATAATTCACAGCACCAGCTTGACCTTGGAAAAACAAGTTTAAGTCAAAATTTTTATACTCCATAGTAGCTGTTACACCAAAGACCCATTTGGGAGTGTCTGTTTTATCATACCTAAATCTATCATTGGAATCAATAACCCCATCATCGTTCTTATCTACTATTTTAATATCTCCCACTTGAGAATTAGCATGATGTGGATAGGCATCGAATTCTTCTTGTGTGTTAAAAATACCATCTGCTTCGTAATATAATGATGCACCTATGGGTTTACCGGTTTGATCTTGATACGATTCTGTATTAGGTACTTCATCCATAAACACCACCTCACTTTCAGCATAAGCTACATTTCCATCGATATGATAACTAAATACATTACTTTTGTTTCTATGACGTAAGATTAGCTCAAAACCATGAGAATTAACCTCTCCAATATTCTCATCCGGTAAGCCAGAAAAGCCTAAGATATAAGGAATCGAAAGATCTCTTGAGGCCAATATATTCGACCGATTTTCTTTCCACAAAGTAAATTCCATTCCTAATAAATTATTTTTATAAGAAGCATCTAAACCAATATCTGTCTTTTTACTGACTTCCCAAGTGATATTAGGATTAGGCATTGTATTAGCATAAATACCTGGCACATCCGAAGTTCCGAATACATAATTATGGCCAAAAGAGAAAGACTGCAAATATTGCCATTGGCCAACCCTATCATTACCAATTTCTCCTGTAGAAAACCGCAATTTTAATTGGTCAATATCAGGTATCAAGTTTTTAACAAATTCCTCTTCAGACAATCGCCAGCCCAATGACACACCGGGAAAAAAACCATAACGTTCTCCTTCAGGAAAGATCTGGGAACCATCATAACGGAACAAAAATTCAGCTAGGTATTTTGATTTATAATCGTAATTCAATCGACCAAAATAATTGTTATAAGCACTTTCCGAAGCCGAGCCTCCATTATCTTTATCTTCAGCGGCACTGCTTCCCACATTTATTTGGTCTATAGCGGAACTGACAAAATTTTGTCTATAGGCTTCAATCCATGAATAAGTATTGGTTTGCTGTTCTTGGCCAACCATGGCCGTTATTTTATGGCTATCAAACATCTTTTCATAAGATATCCGGTAATTAAACACAGAAGTAGTCCATTTACTATAACGTTCGGTAAGCATAGGAGTCGTAATACCCACAGAACCTACTTCATATTCTCCTGTATTTACATTGTATTCGTCGTAAGAATACGGAAGATTCCAGGTTTTATCTGTATGATTATCTTGGTCATAATTATACGAAGCATCGATATTTAAACCATTCAAAAATGGCACCTTATAGGTAGCAGTAAAAGTAGTATAAATAGGTGTTTCATCAACACGCTTGTATCCTCTCCTATTAAGCAACAGAGGATTTTCTCCCAAACGTCCTGGAGCGATTAATCCATTGGGATACACGGCAGGAATAGTTGGTAGCGCACGTATTATATTATAAAAATTAGTCCAGGTTCCTTGGGATGAATACTTCTTTTTATTAATTAATGCATTTAGATTAGCACCTATGGTTAAATGATCAGTTAAATCCACATCTATCTTAGTACGCATGTTATACTGTTGATACTTTGTTGGATTATTTTTGAAATTCCCATCTTGATCAAGGTAGGCAAAGGACATAAAATACCTTGTTTTATCAGTACCTCCGGTTACTGATAGACTTACTCTTTGTTGAAGGGCATTATCCTTCAATACTTCATCTACCCAATCAGTATTAGGATATAAAATGGGATCAGAACCATCTCTGTATTTTTGAATAACTTCATCTGAATAATAAGGAGTATAATCATCCGGTCTACCTAAGTCGTACCATTCTCCTTCATTAAATGTTTCAGCATAAGTTGCTGCATCCAACAAATCAGGAAGTTTAGTAGGAGAAGAAAAAGCACTGTTGTAAGACAAACTAAAGACTGGCTTACCTGTCTTACCACTTCGGGTAGTCACCAAAATAACTCCATTAGCAGCACGGGCGCCATAGATAGCAGCCGAAGCATCTTTTAACACGGTAACACTTTCGATATCTTCAGCATTCATTCTACTCATATTACTACGAGGAACACCATCAATAATAATAAGAGGGGTATTATCATTCATCGTACCTAAACCTCTTATATAAATGGTTGGGTCATCACGACCAGGTTCCCCTGTTCGCTGATTGGCAACCAAGCCAGGAAGTTTACCTTGTAAATTAGCTGACACATTCGGGTTTGGACTCTTCTGTATCTCTGCCCCTGCCACATTAACAATCGAACCAGTTAATGTTTCTTTTTTTTGTGTACCATAACCAACCACAACTACTTCATCCAATCCCAAAGCTTCTTCTGTCATAGTAATATGAATGATGCTGCGACCTTCCACTGCAACTTCACGAGTAACCATTCCGATGAAAGAAAAAATTAATACAGCATCATTTCCTACATTTTGAATGATATAATTTCCATCCGCATCCGTTATCGTACCTCTAGTAGTTCCTTTTATTTGAACTGTAACACCAGGAAGAAGCCCTCCATAATTATCTGTTACCTTTCCTGAAATGACCTTTTGTTGTTGAGCATTGTTATGCATATCCTTAGAATGATATGGAACTGCAGGTGACAGAATAATCTGACGCCCCATGATTTCATAATTAATTTGTAACTCTTCTTTAATTTGATCCAGAATATCTATTACTTTACTATTTTTAAAGTCTCCTGTAACCTTTTTCTCCACATTAATATTTCCTGTGTAAAAAAAACGAAACTCACTTTGTTCCTCAATTTTAATCAAGAATTTCTCAAGACTCATTTTTTCTACTTTCAACGACAATTTAGTCGTTTGAGAATAGCTTTGTGAAGCAAAAGCTGTCGTAAATCCGACCGCTAACATAAGAACCAATAAGTTCATAACGTACAATGTTTTTCGTACACATGGATTCAATCCATGGATACTCCGATTTTTTTCCATAATTTCGAATGTTTTAAATTAAATGACTACCATTTTTTATTAAAACTACACTAAGAAGCAAGAAGGTCCAGTTCTTGCTTCTTTATTTTAGTCCCGTAGTTCAAAAGAGGACATCCTATTATTTCATTGGCATGGGTATTTAGTTATTATTCATATATTTAAATTTAATTTCAATGGCCACATGGAACGCCAAAATAAATGATATTCCAAAATGAGAAATACTTTATTATAGCGGTATCATATTTAAACTTATAAATAAGTTTACTTCAATTACGCTTGTTTTATTTCTTTGATTGTATGGTAAATACCCTTGTTTTATGATTAAAGGTATAATTTATCGGAGTAGATTTTCGAATCATTTCCATAACTTCACTAATACTTTCCATTTCAATGGTTCCTGTATACCACAGTGTATCCAAACTTTCATCAGAGTATTCTATATGAACATTATACCAGCGTTCTAGCTGTCGCACAAAATCAGGAAAAGGCTCTCGGTTAAACATCAACTTTCCATCTTTCCACGAAGTGAAATAATTGGCATTTACCGTTTTTACACGAAATCCATTTGCCATTTTTTTTGCCTGTTGATTTGGCTTGAGAGTAATAGCATTCATATTTCTTTTATCGGTTAACAACACACTTCCCTCTTCTAAAGTAGTTTCAAATGAACAATCGTCCGAAAAAGCTTTTACATTGAATGAAGTTCCTTTAACTTCAACATTTCCATAGCTTGTAGAAACAACAAAGGGTTTATCGTCTTTCACCACCTGAAAAAATGCCTCCCCTAGTAATTTTACATGACGGGAGTTTTTAAAATTAACAGGATAAGTAAGTGTTGTTCCGGAATTTAACCAAACCAAAGAACCATCAGGCAGCGTAAGACTTGTTTTGGCCCCATAAGGAGTTGAAATAGTTTGATTTTTAACATTTTTACTTAAGGAGTAATCATTGCTATAAAAAAGAAAAACATTACTGATCAAAAGTGAAATGATTAAAAGTGATGCCACTCGGACCCCCCATATATAAAAATTCATTTTTTTAGAATCATGTTTCCATTTTTCAATCAGTATTTTATTTTTAATACGCTCAAAGAGTGCTGTATTTGAGCGAAATTCAATGTCGTCACCCTCTACTGATTCATTCCAAAATGGTTTCATCAAATTCGAAATCTTGGGATCATTCTCTTCTTTTTCTAAAAAACAAATTAGCTCAGAAAATTCCTGAGGGTTTAAAATAGAATTATAATATTTTTTTAAAAGGTGTTTCATGTGGTTATAATTAAATATTGAAAGGCCATACGAAACGCGCCTAAACTAATCATCCCCTTGTGCATAAGCACATTTCCATGGCTCATTTCATATATGCATTGATACTAATAATACACACCAAAACACATGACCCCTAGTGTAAATGTGAAAAAATTATAAAAATAAATAAAAAAAAAGTAGATACCCGAATCCTAAAACACTCATTTTTTGCTTCAAATACTTTATTGACAGTGTGATATGATATTCTACTGTTTTGGTGGAGATATTTAATTTCTTTGCAATTTCTTTATTCGACATGCCCTTGGAACGGCTCATTATGAAAATTTGTTTCTGGCGATCCGGTAATTCGTCTACCACTTCATTCACCAATAGTTCAAGGTCAGCGTAGGTTGTAGTCTCTAAAAAAGAATATTCATGAGCGGTAGATAATTCATATAACTCGTCCTTCAAGTGTTTGTGATTCAAACAACGGCGCAATTCGTTAAGAAGTAAATTTTTGGTAATGGTAAAAATATAGGCATTAAAAGTATCTGTACGGGTAATATGCTTTCTATTTTGCCATATTTTAATAAAAACATCTTGAAGAATATCATCTATACTATCTTCAATCTTAATAAATGATTTTGAGAAATTATATAACCTGGGATAATAATAGTTGAATAGCTCTCTTAATGATTTTTCATTATCTCTGGCCAGTCCATCAATGATATTTTCCAGATTAAACTCTTTATTCATTTTTTAAATTTAAAAAAAATAAATATGAACACAGAAAGAAGCTAAAAAATAATCAGATACAAGGTATTTCTTCCAATCATTTAAGTCGATATTATTCCTTTTAATGATCATCTCTACATGCCATTTCCACACATATATCAACTATTAGCCCGACCTATAGATATAAGTCGGGCTAATAGAATAATTATATTTTGCCATATTTTAATTTAGGAGACATAACTTATAAATTACGAGGACAGCAGCATGTGCTTAATCATTCTCTGCAGGCAAAAAGTTTATTTCTTTTTAACAAGAACCTCCCTCAGTTCACCTGCTTTAAAATATTTTTTGTTTTTGCCAATTTTTATGGTTACCGGCACTTCATTGTGCAACAGATAAGTATGCCCTTTTTTATTCAATACAACATTTCCTTTTTTGTCGGCTACAATGGATATATCATGCTTATTCAAAAGAGATCCATTACCCATAAACATCACCCAATCTCCATTTTTCTCGTGACCTAAAACAGCAAATGAAGCATCCGTGGAGTTATTTTTATTTCTGGCAATTTTTCCTCCGTAACACGCAAATATATCATCTTTTCTTCCTGATTTATGGATGATATGTACACCTGCAAAGTCCTTATTCCCATTCTCATCATTAAAACCTTGTATCGAGACAATGCTTTTTCCTTCAGTAGAAGTAAAAGGCTCATAAACAGAAATAAATGGATGCTCCCAGGCTTCTCCGTGCTGCCGTGCAGCCAAAGTTAAATAAGGTGCATGGTCAATATCATAGGGAATGCCTGTTTTATCTTTGAACGATTTACAAGGAGGAGACTTGATGGTAAAGACTTCTCTACCTTGGGTTCCTTTCATCCAAAGATTCATCAATACGTCTTCTTGGCCTTCCGGTCTGTCTATCTTCCATTCTGCCTGATAATCGTCACTGGTTCTAATGGACTTTTTATCCCACATATAATCCAAGGCATACAAGTGACCACCAGCAAAACCCATTTCCTCACTGGGTTGGACATCTAAAAGTTGGCCATTTACATCTGTAAGTTTCATGCTTTGCCCCAAGTTATGATAATAATAATCATGAAACTTATCACCTTTGCGTTGTTTTTTAGAGCGGAATATATCTACGTAATACCCGGTTGATTCACTTGTTCTCACAATACTCACGGTTCTATTTTGGTCACTACGGCTCTCGGGTTCCAGAAAGTAAACATCACTATAAGTAATATCTTCATAGAAACCTTCCTTTTGTTCAGATTTCGGATAAGCTCCCATTAAATCAAAAGCATGATAACTCAGCATTTCAGTATAAGAAGAGATCCCGTCTACCATGACCGTATTATGCGCAGGAAATTGCGAATAATACTCCAAATAAATAGGCTGCAAATAGCCAGCACCTTTACCCGGATCAGCTCCCTGCACAAGACCTTTACCATACAATTCCATATTAATACCATTGGCATGCATGTGATTACCTAAAGACCCGTTTAAAGAGATCATCATTCCATTTTTACCTTGTCCCATGCGCTGTACATGCCAACTAACATTAGGCGCATAAAAAGTCTGTGTCACATAATCATCCCATTTGCCCTTGGGATACTCTTTATTAATCTGCAAAGGTTTGGCTGCAAAAAAAGATGACACATTGGCTCTTGGCTTAAAGTTATCGGATTCAATATCTGCTTCAGGTTCAAACAAACGATACAAAGCCGTATATGCTTTCTCCCTTTCTTTATCGCCATATTTTTGTGCCAATCGTATCATATCACCCATAGGCTCAGTATAAAGCGAGCTATAATAGCTATCACCAAAGCCAACAATTTGCTCATTAGGGAAAAGGTATTGAGGCAACATTTTCACCGCCTTATCCATCACCGGCGTGTATGGAAGGATATTATGGTCAAAGGTATTATCAAAATCGTGAATAAAGCTCATTAGCTCCTTGGTGACACTTTGCGAATATCCCGGACATTCGGCCCAAACGCCATTATTTTCATCATAACCATAATCCATCAACTTGGTCATTGACCACTGACGTGGACTGGTCACATTAAGAATGTGATTAATATAGTATTCACGTCCTTTACCATCGGCATAATTTTCATTGTTCTGCAATACCATGGCTGCTTTTAAAATGATATTAGCCTGATGTAGGTTCCAGTTATTTTGAGGCACGCCATTTTTGATTATTATGTCCGTCCATTTTTTAATTGTCTCATCGTATCTCTCCACCTGTTCATTGTATTTGGCCTCAATATAGGGGTGTAGGAAATCGTACAATTCCGCAATATCCTTCAAATTACTTTCATGAATAACCTGGAAACAACTTAGTCCAACTAAGGTTTGAATATGACCATTCAACAGGTCAATGGGTTCATTACGATAGTACATACCTTGCATATATGTATTAAAGATATCGAAGGCAAATTTGGCATACCGTTCGTCACCTTCAAGCCAATAAATAAAAGCCGCATCCCTTGCCAAACCAATGATTTTTTGATTAAGCTTATGAATAATACCACCCGTTTTTGATATCTCCACCCATTCAAAAGGTTGTCCTTCTTTGGTTTTATTGGGAAGGTACAGACCTCGTTCATCATCCATATAAGGTTTTACATCTTCTAATTTGGGCATCATATAATTGGTGGTATAATCCCTTGAACCGGCAAATCGCACCGTAGGAACAGGCGCCTCTCCATCGGCGTGAGAGTAATATATTCCTTCGATATAAACATTTGTAGACTTTGTTTTCCAGTACATTTGTAAACGCGAGGGCATCCATTGAGGATCATCCACATGACGTTGCACATAAGTATCTATTCGTTGATGAATTCCTGCGAGTACCTCCTGTGCCCACTTCTCATGCTGAATGGTTGATTCCAGCTCACCTTTCTCATCCTGTGTTATATACAAGCGAGGATAGGCCTGTTCCAGGTTTTCAGGCAGAGGTATGATTCTATATTCCTGCGCTTTTATTCCACCTGCCATTAAAACAAACAGGGTCCATATTTTCAGTTTCCTTATCATGCTGTTTACTATTTTATATTTATTAAGCTTCACTTATCAGAAATACCCAAAATTACAAACATGGGCACAGCAAACCATAAAACAAACCAGGAAGTCATATAATAGAAATATCCATTTATAGAAAATTTGTTGCATGAATACATTCTCATTACATAGAAAGAACAAGTATCTTATGATATGCCTGTTCTAATCGAAACTCCATCTGATGGGCATTGTTCCTGTTTATATTTCCGCGCCGTTCAATGAAATTACCATCATTCTTGTACAAGCGAATGCTTGTAGGTTTGAAACCCTGCGAATGAGGAATTTTTACAACAATCGGTTGATCGTTACTCAACACAAAGCCATCCTGTGTTTTTTCAATAGAAACCGTAGCAGGGATATTCAACGCTGTAATTTCCCACTCCTTGTATTTTAATTGGTAGATACCAGAAGCAAATATAAATTCGGGTATATCCTGACCCTCTTTTTCTCTTACAATAGATAATAGTCCTTTTTGGTAAAGATCATGTGCACCTATCACATCATTGGAGGATGTGGCAAGCGTTATCTTGTCAGAAGTACTATCGTCGGTATGTTGAATATGAATTTGCTGATCATATTTTGTTTCCTGTGAAAATATTACATTTTGAATTGGGTTAGATCCATTTTTAAAATAGGGATTAAAAACCACGACAAAAGGATTGGTCCATGCTTGTTCATTTCTTCTCAAGACAAGCGTAGGCATTTTCTTTCCATGTAAAGATTGGGGCGCCGTCCCTGTTCCTTTAGAGATAGCATTACTTTGAGGTGATTGTACGGAGAAAACAGTCTGTCTCTTACTTCCTTTGATCCATAACTTCATCAAATTGTCATCTTTATCTTCTTCTTGGATGGTAAATATGGCGCTTAGATCGGCATCAACCACTACCTTTTTCTTATCTGTTAAATAATCATAAGCCTTCAACTGACCTCCCTTTGATGTTAAATCATTACTTTTCTTAAGTAGCAGCGGGGTGTTTGACTGACTAAAAAGCTGAAATGAATGCCCCAGATTATGATAAAAATATTCATGCTTTTGATTTTCATTCTCCGTTTTTGATCTGAATAAATCAACAATATAAGGCTTACCAATCGGCGTATTGATTATAGCCATTAGTCTTTGCTGATGAGCGTTGGTCTTGGGTTCTACAAACGAAACCTTACAAAATGACACCTTATTAAACGAAGGATGTAATTCTCCGGACAAGGGGTAATGATTATCCAAACTATAAGGATGAAAGCTACGCATATTGCTATAATCAGATTTACCATCCACCACCACGGTATTATGAGCCGGCATCTTTGCATAATATTCCTTAAAATCAGCGCTCCAGTAACTTCTACCCCTACCCATATCGGGAGCAAGCACATAGTTGTTGGCATACAGCTCCATTGCTATTCCATTGGTATGCGCATGATTTCCATAAGAACCAACAGTAGAGACCATTGTAGCCTGATCCCCTTTTCCCATACGTTGCACAAACATGCTTACATTGGGCGCATAGAAAGTAGGCGTCATCAAGCCTGAGTAAACTAAATCACGAACAGCAGTGCTATCCTCTAACTCATCCACATAAAAATTCAATTGAAAAAGATTATCCACCTTCCTCTTGTACTGCCCATTTTGAATATATGGCTGCAATAAAGAGCTCAATAATTTTTCTTTGCTAATACTTCCATATTTATGGTAATTTGAAATCAACAGCTCAAAATTTTCAAAAGGAATAGTTCCATGACCTGAATCTCCAAAGCCCACATTATTACCACTGGGAAACAAATATTGAAAACAGGCCAGAGCCGCTTTCTCTATCATTGGATAATTTACCAATTCATTGGCATTTGTTACATTGTCGAGCAATGTCAGTATTTCAAGGAGTGTTGTATTTACATGCATTGAATAAGAAGGCGACTCCGGCCAAATACCAGTTTGCTGATCATAAACCAACAGTGCATCTTTAATGGCAATTTGTCTGGGTGTTGACTCGTCAAAAGTATACTTTAAATAATACTGTTGCCCCTTACCATTGTCGTAGTGATCATCCCCTTCGAGCACCAAGGCGATATACATTAAGAATCTGGCTTGAAACAAATTCCAATTATTATCCGGTATACCAAACTGAATAATCTGGTCTCCCCATTTTTGAAAAACAGCCTGAGCATGGTCCAAACTTTTATTTTCCTGAACAAAATAATGATACAAATAATCGTAAGTCAACGCCAAATAAACCACTGCCTGCTCATGTATTACCTCAAAAGTAGCCAGTCCGGATATAAACCGTTGGTTAGAATCGTCCAGCACCTCAGGCGGATTACGATAATACATACCTTCGGTATAGGTAAAGAACACAGGAGAAGCCAATTCTGCGTATTTTTTATCGCCCGTAAGCCAATACAAAAAGGCAGCATCTTGCGCAATGGAAAGAATACTTCTGTTAATTCCCTCTATCATATGACCGACTTTAGAAGGATGTACCCACTCTTTTTTACCAGTTTCTTTATGTTTTAAATAATATCCTCGTTCGTCATCATAATAAGGACTTACTTCTTCTAAGCGCAACTTTTGATAATCGGTTGCCCAGTCTCGTGTTCCAGAAAAACGGACTGTAGGCACCGGTGCCTCGCCATCTGAATGAGAAAAATTACCTCCTTTTAGATAAACATTGGTATGTTTAGTTTTCCAATTCATTTGTAAACGTGAAACCAACCATTCCGGATCATTTTCACAACGATCCAAATATTTTTCCATGTCCTTTTTTTTACGTTCAATATATTCCTTTTTCCATTCTACGCTTTCGAGCGACTTTAAAAAAGAATCTCTTGAGGTATCGCTATTTAAGATACGTGGATGATGAAAAGACGTAAAATCATCGTTTTTTTTGACCTGGCTCCAGGATACAGAGCAGAATACAACAATAGTACAAGTCATTACTATTGTTAAACAAAACTGTTTCATTTTTAATGGGTATAATTACATATTTTATTTAATAGGCGTTACAGGTTCATTAAGCACGACACCTTCGTCCAAGGTATACTCTATGGGTTTTATTCTTCCATCTTCAAAAAACGACATCTTTTCAAAACAAGCTGAACGACGAAAAAAAGTGCCATCGTTTACATCTCCCCTTTGATAAAAGAAATACCACTGTTTGTTAAATTCAATAGCAGACATATGAGTCGGTGCATCCTTTTGTGTTTTAGTAATAAAGCCCATAAAATCGGCGTACTTTTCATTGGGCAATGGAGAATCGGCCATCCAATATGCCGTGCGCCATCCTTTTCGTCCCATAAAATAATACTTACCATTTCGCTTAAAACAGTGCACTGCTTCATTTACAGTTTCTTCGCTCAAACGTTGCCATTCACCATCTAACTCAATCATATTATCTTTAAGTAAAGCACCCATGATATGCTTTCCCTTGTCTCCGATATCTATTTTTGCATCATTACCATATATATAAGCTTGTCCATCATCATCCACAAAAACCGTAGGGTCAAAGATCGAAGTAATTTTATCCGTGACCGCCTCTTGCCAAGGCCCTTCCGGGTGCCTACTTTTGGCAACTCCAATATGTGTTTTATTAAAAGGAAAATAGAAGTAATACCATCCATCCTTATAAGCCACATCAGGAGCATTCATTTGACCATGTGCCCAAGAAAATTCACGAGGTTTGAGCACAACACCATGGTTCTTCCAGGTCACCATATCCTCTGTTTCAAGCACCACATAATCCTGCATCGTACTATAATTGATAGCAGTATCCACATCGTGAGAACAATACAAATAAACTTTCCCATTATAAACCTCGGCAGCAGGATCTGCGATATACAAAAAGTTTGGTTCACCTTTTTTTAAAATGGGATTTTGTGCATTGCCCACTATAAGGGCTAGCGCAAACAAACCGAAGAGTAGCATTTTTCCTCTTTTGATCATTGGATATTATTTTCTGTCTGAAATATATTTTTTATGAAGAACCGCAATCACTTTTCCAATACCTCCTTTGCATTACATCTATTACAGCATTCAATGCATCATCCGGCTTTAACAGAGTAAAAAAAAACGGTTCTGACACCCTTGAAGCTTGTACAGAACCGTTCTTGTATCTAATAATTTAACCTGGTTTATTCACAAATTGACCTAATGAAAAGCTCTATCTATTCGTAATAGATCATTTATGAATAGCTCAGATTAAATACCTATTGCAATACAATCTTCACCACAGATACATATTGATCCGGTGCTTCAGCAGGTAGTTTAATACTATGATCCACTACATCTAAAGTAGTACTCAAATCAGCCAAGAGACCTGCGCTTTTAATTTTCATATTGGGATTCAGATGAAGTACCCCATCTTTGGGCCAATCAAAGACATGCGCATAGACAACACCCTCTTTAGAGGTATATCTTCCCCAATCAGGTCGGTCATAAGGACTCGCTTTAGCACCATAGATTGATTCGCCATTTGCCTTTGTCCATTTTCCCATTTCAGCCAAGCGCTCTACACTCTCGGGAGGAAATAAGCCTTGAGCATCAGGGCCAATGTTTAACAAAAAGTTACCTCCTTTAGAAACAATATCCACTAAATGCTGAATCAATGTTTCACTACTTTTCCAATTGGTATCAGAAGGTTTATATCCCCATGATCCGTTCATGGTCATACAAGCCTCCCAATCAGAATCAATACCCGTTGCAGGTATTTCCTGCTCTGGAGTTCCAAAATCGCCAGCAAAATTACCTTCCTTATCCATCCCTTCCATACCATTTCTACCTTTGTCCACACGGTTATTAACAATAACATTCGGTTTTATTCCACGGATATACGAATAAAAATCCTTTCCCATCTCCGTAGTATAATCGGCAATCCAATCTCCATCAAACCAAATCACATCCACATTATCATACTTGGTCAACAACTCTCCAACCATCGGCTTCAGATAATTTTCATAATATTTAGGAAATTCAGGATTAACTACTGTTTGGTCTTTTTGACCTGCATTATAGTTTGGATACAATGGAGCTTGTGCCTGAGGTTGATGCCAATCAACAATAGAGTGATATAAACAAAAATGAATATCAGCCTTTCTACAAGCCTCAGAAAGTGCTTTAACGATATCTTTTTTATAAGGACTAGCATCCATTACATCATAATCTGTTAACTCAGAATCCCACATACAAAAACCATCATGATGCTTTGATGTGAGAACGATATATTTCATACCGGCATCCTTGGCCATCTTCACCCATTTATCAGCATCAAACTCAACAGGATTAAATTTCGCCGTAACCTCTTTTTCATAATCCTCAATGGTATAATCCAATTTATCCATTATCCATTCAGCTCCACCTTTGCATATTTCACCATTGCGTTCTCCTCCCGGCACAGCATAAGGCCCCCAATGAATAAACATACCAAACCGGGCATCACGCCACCATTCCATACGTTCATCATCGGATAATACCACTTGTTTTGCCTTTTCCGGGGCCTTTTCCTTTTTCTTTTGTTTAGGTGCACACCCTATATTCAAGATGAATACACTAAACACAACCATTTGAAGAATCTTTCTCATCGTATTTATCATTATATATTGTTCAAAAATTCATTAAACTACCTATCTATTTTTCTAAATAAAATCACTTAACAACTTTCAATCTATAAATTTTAAAATTATCTACTGTCATATGATTATGAACAGTACGAATACCAAAATAACCTGAGGTATAAGGATCACTGTCGAAATAATCAAAAATCAACTCGTTATTACGGTAATACTGAATGATGCCATCACAAGCAATGATTCTTATTTTCGCTACTTCATTTGGCTTAATTAAATACTTTGGATCAGTAAGGTCATGGGCTGGCAACAAAGGTTTTTCTCCTGTCCCCGTATATCTCCTAAACCGTGTTTTTGTATTATAATGCCCACCTAAACCTACGTAATATAACGACAAATAATCATAATTAGAGAACTTACCCCCTCTTCGCTCGCCATTTTTAAAAAAATCACTGGGATATTCCGGGTCATTGGCCATCCAAAAACAATTCAAATCAGAAGCCCGGTCTAATGGCCCATCCTCTTTAATCACATAAGTATCGTATTCAATCATGATAGGTCCTTTTTGTTTATACTTATACCAAACCGTGCAGCCTTTTGCATCTTCTATTTCAAGCTTACCATTGTTATGAAATACTTTTCCTCCTGGCATTTGCTCTACACTCCAATGATCAATTCCAGCTTCAAAGTCATCACTTACAATCAGTTTTGTTTTTACAGTTAGTGTATCATTTATCACTACTTTTTTTACTTTTCTAGCCTCCACATGAAATGCTAAAAACAGAAATATAATTGATATAATACTTAATTTCATATGTTTATAATTTGTTTCTTAATGGTCATATGGAACTCGCCGTGATAATCATTCACCTGTGTGAGAGATCACTCTCATGGCTCGTTTCATATGCATAAATTTATTTTTCAAAGAATCCAACCTCGATCAACCAAATATAATATTTACGTATCCCATTTTATTTTGAGATGACAATAGTATTGATGGATTTAGGTTTTAAATCAGCCTTAACTTTAAAGCTATCGATTGCTATATTTACATTTTTTTCGTGCTCTTCAGGGTTATAAACCATCACAATAGTTCTGCCGTCCTTCAATCCAAAGGCCAATTGATTCTCACCTTCTGACTTAAGAAAACGATCACCTGGTTGTACAAAATGCGAAAGATGTTTGAATAAATAAAACTCATCCGTATAGGTAACCTGTTTCGATTGAGAATCAATTACGATCATTGAGTTTTGAGGCCACCCCCATGCACTCTTTCCTGTTTCATCCAATATCATATTCCAGTACATATAAGAACCTGCACCATGATTAAAATAATGCACCATCGATTTCCAAGATCTTTTAAGCGAAGACCAATCATTCTCATGTTCACCACACTTATTCTCTGTCTGCATAAATTTAATATTTGGGTAATTTTGATAGACTTCAGGAAGAGATCTTTCCCCATTCCACTGATAACCAACACCCTTAATATACTTCTTTGCATTTTTATCATCCAAGGCATATTTTACATAACGAGGATCAGGGCTATTGATAGTACCCAACCAAATTTCGGTTTCCAAACCATCTTCTTTAAATTGAGGGCCCAAAAACTCACCAATAAAATATGTCATATCCTCCGTATGCCAAGTACAAGCTGGCCAATTAGGTGCATAAAGAATTTCGTTTTGAGGCATAATCATAAAAACGGGCGTTCCAGCCTCTTCATAAGCTTTTACATACTTTGAAAAATATAAAGCATAGGCTTCTAGGTATCTTTTTTGCATTTTAAAAGCAGTGGAGCTAATTCGTATGGTCTTTCCTGGATCCATTTCATTTCCACCTGTACGTCCTCCCATATCACCAGCTCTCAAGGTATAGTGTTCATTTACTTTCATCCATGCAGGAGGTGTCCATGGAGAACCCCAAAGTTTAAAATTCGGATCTCGTTTAAATGCTTCTTTGATATAGGGAATCAAAATAAAACGATCACGATCTATATTAAAATCCCGCATCACAAAATCTTCAGGAACATCATTCAAAGAATAATAACTAAGGGCATAATCACTGGCACCAATGGGAGTTCTACACATTGAAAAATTACAACCGCTCTCGGCAAACAAGGCATCAAATACTTGGTCTGCTTCTTTTTTCGGAAGCACGCTAACAGCTGTCCAGCCTAATTCATTAAAAGCACCTCCAATACCATCAATGGGCTGCAGCGCTTGCGTCGTATTAACCGTTATATCCATTTTTTGCTCCGAAGTCTTTAATATCTTTTTCCGTACGACCCACCTTTCATCTGACGTTGTATAAACCATACTTGCTTTTTGGGCGCTGGAAAAAGGCACACCCAACATCACCGTCAGAACCAAGAATAATACCCGATAACTTAAATTCATACTTTTCATATGTTTGTAATTTGTTTCTTAATGGTCATATGGAACTCGCCGTGATAATCATTCACCGCTGTGAGAGATCACTCTCATGGCTCGTTTCATATGTTAAAATTTATTTTTAAGGCCATATGGGACTCTCCAGAATTAACCATCACTCTGTGGGCGAATCCATTCCCATGGCTCGTTTCATATATTAGAAAAACAATGATATGATAAAAATATGCCACTTGTTATAATCGCTTTGCACACAAAAATAAGCTTACAGACCTCCTTAAGATGACATTTAAATATCATTTAATGCAAAAAATGTTGCATGCTGTAAATATTAAGAACCCATATTGAACAGCGCTAATACTTAATTTACACACTGATTCTCAAACATATTGACATACCAGTGCATAGAAAAGCCTGCCCTATAAAAACAGAACAGGCTTTAACTTATATTTAACCAGAAGTATATCGATACAAAAGGAATTACACCCCTCTCACGGACACACTTACCTTCCTTTGCAAAATCAGCTTCATACCGCTGGTCATAGTTGCTACTGCGACAATATTAAAGGATTTATCCAACACAGCCCCTTTGGGTACCTCATAATTAAACACCCCCGTTTTATTCTTATTCACATTACAAATAGTCAAATTCTTATGAAAGAATTTTCCTTCAATTAATTTCCCTTCATAATACTCAACCGATTTTACTCTATCTGCACCTTCACCCACCAAAGAAGCCTTGATTCTGTACATATTAATACTTCTAATTTCGTCTACCTTTTGAATTCTTAAAGTGGGTTGATCACGGAGCTTTCCTAAATTAGTATACTCCTTTAAACCTGTTCCTACCATACCACCCTTATAAAAATATTCGGCAGTTATGTTTCCGCTGCGATCATACCTTTTGCAAGTTCCATCCAGCCTGCCATTTTTGTATTCCTGCTCTTTCCATACTTTTCCATTGGAATGATACGTATAGCGTTTACCTTCCTTTTTATTATTCACATAATTGATTTTTTCATACACCTTTCCAGCATTCGAATATCGAATACTCAAACCATGTCTAACAACTTCGCCTTTTTCATTTTTCTTTAAGGATACCTTCCATTCAACCGGAGACGATGGATCATTATTAAAATGTTTTTTTTGAATATATGTGCCATCCGGGTTAGTAGCAGCTTTTTTGGTAGATGCTTGCTGAGGTGCAAAAAAATCACAAGCAGACAGCACCATTACCATCACTAGTAATGCAAATAATTTTCTCATAATGAATAATTTACTTTTATTATTTTGATATTTATACGAATTCATCGTCTTATAATTTTCGTTCCTTCGTTTATTTTTCAACAATATGCATGGCAAAGCCACTGTTTGCTTTTATTTCCAGCTCCATAGAGTCTATACTCTGTAATTCAAGTTCTTTAATAGCCACCTGTGTTCGAGTTACTGCTTTTTCATCATCCGTATATAGTTTAGCGCTATAGCTAGTCCCATCTTCCAAAAAGGAAAAATCCAAAGACAGCGCTCTTTCCTGGTTTCCATTAATTCCTCCCATATACCAATCTTTACCTTTTCTTCGGGCAATCACAGCTATCTTACCTATCTCACCCACAATCACTTTTGTTTCATCCCATGTGGTGGGAACACTGTTAAAAAATGCAAGTTCAGGTTCATTACCAATGGTTCTTGTATCCCCCCATAATCCATCATTCTTAACCGGAGCAGCAGGGGCCTTATCATACCAATATAAAAACTGTAGAGGACTGAAAATGCAAACTGTTTTAGCTAGTTGAGACGCATGAGAGCCCATTTTTTCCACCCGTTTATTATAATAGCAAACAGTGTTATCCGCGGCACCTGCCAACAAGCGAGTAAACATAGATATTAAAGTATGTTCGTTACTAACTGTTGTTTCATCACCTGCAATTCCTTCTTGCGTTAAAAGGTTAGGATACGTACGTGAGACCCCAGTAGGACGGTACTCGTCATGAACATCAACAATTAATTGATACTGCGCTGCCTTTTTAATAGCCTCATGCAACCAAGCAGTTGCGTCCTGATCACCCACTCTTACAAAGCCAAATTTAATACCTGCGACACCCCATTTTTTAAACAATGGCAAAATATCATCCAATTGTTTTTCCAATGCTCTTCGGTTCACATACAAAATAACTCCAATATCCTTATTTTTAGCATATGCAGTAACCGCTTCCATATCTAAAGGTCCCTTGGATCTTTTGGGATCTAAAGTAACCGTAGTTGCGTCTGATTCGTTTTTCATTTCGTCTCCATACCAACCGGCATCAAACATAATATACTGCATATGATGAGAAGCCACAAAATCAATAGCGGCGTATGCGCCTTGAGTTGTCAATGTAGTCTCCCGTAGTACTTTACCTGGTACAATCCAAGATTCATCTGCTAAGGCAGAAGGAGAATTCAGATTTTGAATTATATAGTTTTGTTCTAACAATTTTCCATAGCTATCACCTGTCATTATCACTCTCCATGGCGACTGAAAAGGTAGCTTCTTATGTACCTTAGACCCTTCACTTCTCTCTGCCAAAATAGCGCCAGTGATCGTATCCTGCTTGTGATCTAACATTTTACCATCAAGCGTTGACAATATGCTATATTCCGACTCCCCTCTATTAAAACTTAAACGAGCATAATCTACTAAAGCAGCCTCTGCCAACGCTACTTTTACATGACTACCCATTTCAATAAGTAAAGGACGCTCACAACCCTTTTTCAATTGAGACAAGGGTATTTTTTTATATTCCCCTTGAGCTGTCAATACACCAGGTGCACGCTCGGGTGTTGACCATACAGGATAATCCTCTTCAAAGGTATAATTAATTTTCTCATCCAATCCGATTTCCCTCACTCCTCCTTGTTCAGGAATCTCATAAGCAAACGCTATCCCCTCATTATAAGCTCGTAAAATAACATTCAATTTAGCTGATACACTCTCTAAATATACCTTTAGCTCATTGTATTTATTGGGAATCGTGCAACGCTCACTAAAACTGGATGTCCAGTAATTATCTTCACTGGATTTCTCCACAGCCATTATCTTGAAAGGTTTACTAAAATCAAGTTCTGGAGACACAATACTGAATTGTGAAGGAGATATAATAACTTCACCTTTATACTTAATTTGAAATTGAAACCCTAGCCCTTCATCATTAAAAGGCATCATATATATTTCATTTATCTCATTGGGCGAGCTTAATGATACTTTCTTATGAACTTTGCCTGTTAATATTTGCACACAAGCCAAAAATACAATCAAAACAAATAATCGCATCCTATTTTTTTTATTTAGTTAAATCTCCAAGTTTTTTCAGCTCACCTATCATGATCAGTTAAGAATATAAAAATATCATCTAAACCAAAAAGACAATAGGGAGACCGTTGCATATTTCATCATAAATGTTGTAAACCTCAAATACAACAACTTCATTATTTAACCTGACAATAATGGGATATCGGTAAGCTTTACTAGATTAAACCCGAACAATTCTAACAAAACGCATTACGAATTAAAGTTACTGCCCATCAAGTTGCCAACTTAATCTATAAATCACAGCCTAAAAAATCCATCATTACACAGAACTAAAAAACCTGACACAATACTTATGCATCAGGTTTTAAGATTTAAATATATATTTAAAATATATTCAAATTACAGTTAATTATCATATCTATTCTTCGGCATCCGGAGTAACAAGAACAAAGTTATCAGGAATACTAAAAGGAAGGAACCAATTTTCAGGATCACTTAATTTTTGTTCCAGCATTGCAGCTGTTCCAGCATCACCAGAGGCTGTAAATTTTGAAGCTACCGCTTTAGCAATAATACTAGCATCACTAAAATTGCGCGAAGCTCTCACCAAGTCGCCATACCTATTTCCCTCAAAGGCTGTTTCAAGCGCAGCCTCTTCAAGAATAATAGACCGCACTTGGTTGATAGAATCCGCAAGAGTTAATGAACCATTACCTTCAATAGCACGAGGAGCCATTCCCACACGTCCTCTAATACCAAGATTACCACCAGTTTGCAAACCACCAGAACTAGTTGTTACATATTTACTTTGATCAAAATTCAGAAAATCCTGTGCATTACCTATAAATCTAGTAGCCCCAACAGTCACTGAGTCATCAAAAACACCATTATTAATCACAGCCAAGGCATGAGCAGGATATCCAGCAGCATTAATAGCCTCCGCATATTTTAAATAAACATGAGCGGCCCTTGTATACATGAAATAATCATACTGATATTTTTTGATCCATGTCTCATCTCCTTCCTCATCATAAGAACCTAATACTCTATTATCACCTTGTTCAAAGGCTAAATCTTCATAATATTTATATTGCACACTCCAATTAGACACACTTGCTATTGACGCCTTTACCTCGGTGACCAAGGTCTCATAAGCCGTGTTATATTGTCTATAATCATCATCATATTTGGTCAATGAAATATACTCATAAGAACCAGGGGTTTCCTCTTCAAAAATATTGATCCAATTATTGGTAGAAACTGAATAGTTACCATTTTTGCCACTATATTCAATACCGTAAGTCTGCGTTAAATTATACAATCCTCCACCAGCATTCACATAGTAATCCAGGAACTGTTTGTAATAGGTTGCGGCCATGATATAATCACCACTCCACAAATACAAATCTCCCAGAAGAAGGTCATTTTTGGGAATCTCTGCACTCACTCCGATATCAGAAACAGTTTCGATATTCGAATAAGGAAGCAAATTATTTATTAAACTATCAAGTCCTTGGTTGAAAGTCAACACAGGATATTCATCATTTAAATCCTCAGTACTCTCAACAGGTTCTAACATATAAGGTAACTTGCCATAGTTAGTTAATATTTGAAACTGGGCCCAAGTACGAACACGCAATATTGAAACATAATACGGCAACAACTCATTTTCATAAGCTACCGTATCCATACCTTGCAGGGCAAAATTACAGTTATTCACTATAGAGAATAAATTTGTTGGATTCACATAACTATTATTTTCAGAAATATCATGTAGATTAATTTTTCTCAATTCATCTTTTGCACCTGTGGCCACATCCATCAAATCGGCACGAAGTTCACCTAAAACAACATATTGTTCCACGGCATCCTGCATTTGTGACAACACACCAAATAAAGCAGAACGGGCTTCAATTTTATCATCACCCAAGTAATCCTCGGTCAATAATACCTCTTCTGGATCCACATCCAACATATCATCACATGAAATCAAAGCACACGATGCAATAAGGAAGCCGTATAATATTAAAATATATTTTTTCATTATCATAAAAATTTGAAGTTATTTATACATTACAATCCAATTTTCACTCCTAAAAATATAGAAGTAAACTGAGGGGTTAAACCAGCATCAATACCTTGTTGGTAACTAACACCAGACATACTCACTTCCGGATCATAACCTAAATAATCGGTAATGGTAAACAGATTATTAGCTGTTACACTAAACGAAATATCTTTGGCAAAACTCTTAAAAATATCTGGACTATATGAAACACTCAATGTTTTTAAGCGAATATATGAGCCATCCTCAATCCATCGATCAGAAAAGCGAGCATTACCTGTTGGATCACCATACTCCGCACGTGGAATGGTAGTTTGTTGTCCTTCAACCTGCCAACGGTTGGCCACTGCTAAGCTTTGATTGGCAAAGCTACTCATGGATTCTGTTTCTCTTCGTAAAGCATTATAGATGTCATTACCTTGGCTAAAAGTAAACACAGCCGATAATGATATATTTTTATAGGTAAATGTATTATAAAACATACCAGTAAAATCAGGGTTAGGATCTCCTATAACCTGCATATCCGCCTCGTCAATTACCTTATTACCATCTACATCCATAAACTTCACATCTCCTGCCATAAATGGTTGATTAAAACCTTCATAATCTACCCACGACAAAGCATTCTGGTCGGCTTCATTTTGAGTGGAATAAATACCCGCTGTTTTATATCCATAAAATAAACCAACAGGACTTCCCTCCTTATTGATAACTGTTGCTCCAACTCCATCAATATCAATCACATTTGAGTTACCTGGTAATGAAACAATCTCATTTTTATATTTGGAAATATTTCCACCTACATCCCATTTAAAATCTTTATTATTGATCAGTCTGGCATTCAAAGAAAGGTCAAAACCTTTATTGTTCATTTCTCCTTCATTGCTTAAATAATCATCATAACCATAAACAGGATTAACAGATGTGTAATTAAGCAGTTTATCGGTTACATTTTTATAGAAATCCACGTTAACATGAAGTCTTTCGTTAAACAGACCAAGATCCAATCCAACATTCGCTTTCGTTGTTTTTTCCCACTGCAATGAAGTATTTGCCAAGTTACCACTTATTAAGCCTGTACCTTCAGAATAACGTGTCGACACAAAATAAGAGTAGGCATTATAGTTTCCAATTGCATCATTTCCGGTAAGACCATAGCTGGCGCGTAATTTAAGTTGATTTAGAAAACCCAGATTTTTCATAAAGTTTTCTGATGAGATCAACCAGGCAGCACCCAAACTAGGAAAATAACCAAAGCGATTACCATTATCTCCTTTACCGAAACGAGAAGAACCTTCATAAGACATGCTGGCATTCAAAAAATATTTTCCCTGATATCCATAATTCACATTAGAATATAAGGATGCATATTTCCAATTCCCAATACTTCCTAAAGAAATATAAGTGGCTTTATCTCCACTTTGAAGAGAGGTAAACTCATCGTCACTGGAGTTACCACTTTGAGAATAAGAATTTTCATAGTTATTCACATTATATCTGGCCCCCAAATTAAAACCAAATTTATGCTTCAGGGCATTTACCTTATAACTTAAACGCGAATCGTTATAGATAGAAAAATAACGTTCAACACGCGTTCCCGAGGATCGGTATAATATATCTCCATAGGTATTTTCTCCAGTTGTAACACCGTTGTTCGGAAAGAAAACGTCATCACGATTATATACATAATTAGATCCAATGATAGAGCTTAGCTTCAATCTATTTGTAAAATCATAACCCAACTTAAAATTACCATACAATTTATAGTTGGTATTTTCATTTTCCACTTCCTCGGTTAATACGCTCGGATTGGTGTAGCCTGAAATGGGATCCACATCCTCATAGATGTCTGTAACAAAACCATCATTTCCTATAACGGTAGGAGCTAATATTGGAGCTTTTATAAGTGCTGTATATATGGGAGAAGTACGTCCCAGTATACCATCATCCGACAACTTGTTTTTTTGATAGCTCACAGCCATATTTGTTTGAATAGAGAATTTCTCAGTAACAGTAGACTCTGAGTTAAAGCGAGTTGAAAAGCGCTGCGATGAAGTATTGGATACAATACCACTATTGTCCATAAAACCAATAGAAAGTCCATACTTAGCTATTTCATCACCTCCAGTTACTCGAAAGAAATAATCTTGTGTATAGCTATCCTCAAAAACTTCTTTTTGCCAGTCAGTATTATTATGATACCTCTGATAATCCTCGAAAGCAGTATTTTCATTTAAATAAGGTAATTGCGATAATTCACTATCGCTATACATTCCAGAACCATTGATTTGATTGACCAGGTAATTTTTATAATCACTGGCTTCCATCATAGGAATATTTGAAGGTGACATATTCAAACCTCCTTGCAGCGAAAAATCAATCTTTGTAGTAACCTCTTTTGCTCGGGTGGTTTCAATAATGATAACCCCATTGGCAGCCTTTGAACCGTAGAGTGAAGTTGCATCTTTAATAACTGTAATATTTGCAATGTCCTTGGGGTTTAAATCTACCAGAGGATCGTATGTATATCCCTGGATCAAAGAACTTGAAAAAATATTATTTTCAAGAATCATTCCATCTATAATTATAAGCGGCTGTCCAGAAGCTAAAAGGGAGTTATATCCTCTAATAAACATATTAGACCCCACACCTGGCGTACCAGAACGATCTAATATTCTCATACCAGACACATCTCCTTTCATATAGTTAGCCATCGTTCTTGCACTATTCTCCACATCACCAGATACCGTACTGATGGCATTGGTTACAGAGGTGTTCGATTGTTTACCGACAGGCATCACAACCTCTCCATAATTCGTTTTAAAACCTTCCTCGTACAAATAAATTTCTAATTCCATTCTTCCTTTCAAAGCTACTTCGAGATAGCCATAAAAAGGAGCTTCAACCATTAGCGTAGCTGTATAATTAGGAACATCGATACTAAAATCACCTTCTTCTCCGGTAAAAGTCGATGAAAAGGCAGATACAGAAACATTTGCACCAACCACCGGTTCTCCGGAAGCTGCATCTATAACCTTACCTGTTACCTTAAGAACATTTACCTCTTGTGCATCCAACCCCAAAAGAGAGATGCAAAACATAAATATCACTAAAGTGTATATATGTCTGAGCTTTATCACAAAAATATTGTTCATATCTATTATCTATTATTTTTATCTATTCTGCCGGAACCAACTCTATATAATCAATACCGACCATTCTATCGTATAGTACAACTGCAGCATCTTCCACATCCATCATCACTTTCACTTTTACATGGTAATTATTGGATGCCTCATCATCTATGTACACAGGTATATCATAAGTATCACCAATTTTCACTCGTTCATCCAAATAGTTATTAATGGGATCTTCCGGCACTATTTCATATTCAGAAGTTCCATCTGGTCCTGTAATACTTACTTTAAATTTTAACAAGGTTTCTTTGGTTGCACCCACTGGTGAATACTTAATATATAGATCGTATTTAGCTGCCAGAACATTACTAAATGACACTTCAAAGAAATTATTGTCATCATTTAAAGATTCTCCAATAAATATAATTTTATTGGTAAAAAGTCCTGAAGCAGAAACATCATATACCTTATTGATAGTCAAATCAGAAAGAGAACCAACCTCTCTACGATCTGTATTTTCCACTTCATATCTCACTGGTTTATAAATCAAATCTTTAGGATCAAAAGAATAACTTTCGGGCATAAACAAATTTCCATTGCTTAAAACCACCTCATTCGCTAGTAGAGACTGATCAACAAATAAGCTATTTCCATAGGTATTGGTGAGATAACCACTGGTATGTATGTCGGTATCGATCCATGGAAAATTAAGGTTATTATATATTGTTTCGTTGGTACGGTTTTTAACCACCTCTACATCAGGGTGTGTAAAATAAGGACTGATAAGACCATATGCATCATTGTACACATCATCACTTAAGGCGATCAGACTATAACGTTCTTCTTCAGAGTCCAAATCACCAATAAGATTAAAGTAACTATTTGATTCTACAAAAACCGAATCGTAAACTGTTTGCCCCAAACTATTCTGTCCTACAACTACACTATTTAAAGTATCAAACAAAGTAACATTATACTGGGCTAAATACTCATTCATTACAGTAAAATCATCTGAATTAGTAAAATAGCTCCATATATTCTCTCGCACTAGAGCCACATCACTAATTTTATGAATAATTCCATTGCTACATAAATTATCATTAGAAACCACATCAACACCAGAAAAACTACCTGTTTCTTCGTCGTTTAAATATTCGATATATTTATTATTAAGCACCTTAACCAAGCCATTTTCAATTTGACTCGTTGAAGCAAAAGAAAAGGTACTAATATGGTTTCCTATCAAATCCATCAATCTTTCCGGATCATTTAGTATTTCTGAAGGTACGCTACTGAAGGCCTCGTTGACCGGTGCCCAAACCGTATAAGCCTGATCATCCATTATAAGCTTATCAAACCCAGTTTGAATAATCAAATCATAAAAAGTACTTAACTCTGGATCCGCTCCAATGAAGGCTAGCAAATCGGTATCCAACCTATTATCACTTTGCTCATAATGGTCGTCCCATTGCTCATTCTCACAAGCTCCCAAGGCAAGAATCACCATCAGAGAAAGCAAACTATGTAATATTATTTTATTCATATGTTTAAATTTAATTTTCAATTGTCATAAGGAACTCGTCAAGATTACTCATTTACCTGTGTAAAGCAATTCCCTTGACTTGTTTCATCTGTTACTTGACCATTCGTGGTAAATAGAGAAAACAAGCAGGCCATTACAATGCGGTAATATTTACCTGCTTGTTATATAACATTAAAGTTTTAGTTTAATCAACTGGTATAAATTCAAAATAGTCGAGCGGTATCCCTCCACTTTTAACAGCCACCAACTTAATGGTATGGCGTTTTTGCTCCGGACACAGTAGCTCCCTGGTTACCACGCGCCTTAAAGTGTTAGCTTGATCACTCTGTTTGTCACCATTTTTATTGGTAATAGATTCCAATCCCATACGCCAACCATTTGCTTCCATAGCAATAGAGTCGGGATAACCAATATTAGCACCTTTAGTCGTTAAATCATAAATAGAACCAATGGGCTCATCATCCCAGTAAACCTGAAACTTACCCCTTGCATTGTTACCTCCATTAGCACAAATCAAGAATTCGTATTTACCTTTAGCTAATATGGGCGTTTTAAATTCGTACCAAACGCAACCACCCAAGTCGAAAATATTCCAATTCAAATTTTTGTAGCTTGAACCAGCCAAAAAACGGTTTGTATTTGATGATGGATACCAATCCACATCCTGATATGCATCAGCCGTAACCTTATTTTTATTTCTAACAGTTTTAGATATCACTTCAGGCTGTTCCGATACAGGATCAAACAAAATATGTTTAGCCTTAGGAATAAAAATATCCATTAAGGTATCCACGGTGTGATAAACACCATTTTTAGCCGGATAATTACTATAATCGCTCACCAATGATACCCAAGTTTCTATTTCCTGGCCTGTTTCCGATTCATTAATTTTCAGTACATCATCCAGCTTATCCACTTTAATGGCATTCTTTTCTAAAACAGTACTCAGATACCCTTCTTCAGGCATATCAATAGTATATAAAAAAGAAGCTGTGGCATGGTAAGCTACAAAACGGTTTAAACCATTATTGACATCCTCATAATCTGAATCCTCAGCATATTTAGCAGCTAAATCGTCAAAGGAGTTAATACCAGACAAGGCAAAAACAGAGTCTGTTTCAGCAAAAATGGTATAATTAATTTTATTTCCACTTTCTCCAATAATAACTGAAAAATCATCATACAATCCAGTTTTCTTTAAAGCCTCGACAAATATTGTGTGCTTCCCGGCTTTTTCAATGACTACGGGTACTGGATCAGAATAAGGGGTCAATACATTGTCTATGCTATGAATATATCCATTATCCGATCTGATATCATATTGTAATAATTTTGCTTCTCTATTTATGGTTACATTTCCAATACCGCCACCAAGCAAGTACGAGGAGGTTAAAAAATCGCCTGTATAAGTGGTATCCGGCATTCTGCCCTCCACTAATCCACTGGCACCTACGCTCTTAGCCATGGTATGAAACTTTACCAGTTCTTTAACCTCTTCAATGTGCTCCTCATTGGTGATCTCGCCTACTGAATTAACACCCCATCGCTCCTTAATATAAGGATCCAACACTTCGTTTACAGGTACAAAACAGGTATAAGATCCGTATGACTGCAAGGAGGTATAAAACCCTGTTAGGTGAAGCATTTCGACAAAAGTTGAAAATTTCTCCGGACTTGCATCCAAGGTCTGTGCAATAGTTAACTCTTCACTGATCAAGAAAGTTTTATCGTCCAGACCGTCGTCACATCCAACACCAACAACTAACATAAGAAGTATTGAACTCACTAGTAAACCTGATAATTTTATTAGCCTTTTCATGTGTTTAAATTTAATTTTAAGGCCACATAAAACTCGCCACAAAGTCATTTCTCTGTTTGAGAAACACTTTACCATGGCTCGTTTCATATGTCTAATTTATTCATTTGTCAATTAGTTAATGTAGTATGGATTCTGTTCCAAATTAGAATTCAAATTAATTTCATTCTGATAAATTGGCAAAAAGTAAGAAGCCGTATCCGAATAATAACTTTCTATAATATCAGCATTATCAGCCCCAGCTTTTATTTCAACCAATTCAGTAATCAAATATTGATCTTGGAAGCTATTTCGTCTTGCATAACGAAGTAAGTCGTACCAGCGCTTACCTTCAAAAGCAAATTCTTTTTGACGTTCCTTTAACAGGTCGTAATATAAATTATCTGCTTCAAGCGGAATACCCGTAGCACGCATATGAACCTGATTGATTAAATCATAGGCCTTTGCCTCATCTTTATTATTTTCAGATAACAAATAAGCCTCAGCTTGCATCAATAAGACGTCGGCATACCTATAAAAGATCCATGTATTATAAAATTCGGTATAACTACGGAAGGTTCCTGCCTTAGCATCAACTCCTGCATATTTAAATACGGTGCCTGTTGAACGATCATAGCTTCCTCTATTGGCACGCACATCCTCCACCTCTTCCGGAAACAGATCTTGTATTTCATCATAAGGTTTCACTTTCGGATCGAAATAATAAAAATAGCTTCTCAGAGTTGAAAAAAGATCATCAAATTGCAATTCAAAAATTCCTTCAGACGAGTTTCCTTCAAAAAATATTTGATTAAACCATTCACTCTTTTCAACCAAGCTATACTTTTGCAAGTCAATTACTTTTTGGCAAGCCTCAATACAATCGTCATATTTTTCCTGCCACAAATAAATATCGGCCAATATGGAATAAGCAGCCCCCTTGGTTAGTCTTCCTTTATCATATTTCACGCCTTCTTCATATGAAACAGGCAAATAATCAATAACAGCAAGAATATCTGATGTAATATGGTTTAACACCTCACCTTCACTACTTTTGGCTGGATAAAAATCAGCTTGATCACTTAATGTGGCTTCCGCAATCAGTGGTATTTCTTTATAGTTTTTAACCAGGAAAAAATACACCAAAGAACGCAAGGTTTGCGCCTCTGCCTTATATCTATTCAAAGCCAGTTCAGTAAAGGTAGGATCGTTTTCTTTTGCCTGATCGGCAAAAGCCAACACCATATTACAATAGTTAATAGTTTTATAAAAGTTAGTCCAGCTCACATACCCATTGGTTGGCACTAGATAATTTTTCATCATATTTTGCGCATTGTTACTGGCATCAATCGAAACCATCATCTCTGCTCTGGCTTCGCCCCAAAGTAATAAACGTTCCGTAAAACCAGACTCATTCATAGATGCATAAATACCGGCCACGGCCGAATTCACCTGCTCTTTATTTTGCCAAAACTCATCCTGAACCAGATCATCCTTAGGAGTCAACTCCAAATAATCATCACAGCTCGCAGTAAGCATCATGATAATGCCCAGTGAAACTCCGATTTTTAAAATATATTTTCGCATAATTTATTCGATTTAAAATGATAAGTTTAATCCTAAGGTAACTTGTCTTGACCTTGGTGTTTGATTGCTATCAAAACCTAAATTTTTCCAATTGCTACTTGCTCCTGTTTCTGGATCAGGACCAGTATATTTGGTGAATGTCAATAAATTTTGTCCTGTGATATATACATTGGCTCTGGTGAAGCCAATCGTTTTTAACAAGCTCTTAGGTAGATTATACTTCAGTGTAACAGATTTCAAGCGTAAAAAAGAAGCATCTTCCAAATATCTATCAGACCCCAAGTTATTCTTTGGGCTATTATAATAAGCACGAGGAATATCCGTTTCGTCTCCTTCAAACCTCCATCTTCGCAAAGTTGCCGTACTTTGATTGTCGTAACCACTCATACTTTCGGTATTCATACGAGCCAAATTAACCACATCTTGCTTATACCTAAAGTTAAAGAATATATTTAACGAAATATCCTTATAGGTAACTCTTGGACCAAACCCTCCATGTAGTTTTGTGTTAGCATTTCCAATATAAACCACATCCAGTTCATTAATATTGCCATCATGATTAATATCTGCATATCTGGCATCACCCGCTTCAAAAAGATTGGTGTTATTAAACATCATCATTTTGGCTTCACCATTCATATCGTAGATAATATCTCCATTGGCATCTCTGGCATACAAATCATCAGAAGTACTATACACACCTAAATACTTATATCCATAGAATGAACCAATGGGATTATCTTCCTGTATCCTACGCACATAACCATCTGAACCTGTAGAGAGGGCATTTCCTTCTTCCACATCCATGGCATCCGTTATCTCAACAATTTCATTGATATTTTGAGATATATTAAAATTAAAATCAAGTTTAAAGTTTTTTCTTTTCACCAGCGTACTCATCACATTAAATTCCCATCCTTTATTTTCAATGGTACCAATATTAAGATAAGCCAAAGATGAGTAACCAGAAGTAGTTGGAATACTTGTATTTTTACTTAACATATCTTCAGTCCGTTTCAAATACAGATCAAAGTCAGCATCTAACCTACCTCTGAACATACGCGCATTAAAACCAACGTTTTCTTGTGTAACAGTTTCCCATTTCAGTCCGTCTAATTCAATACTTGATGAGTATGCAGGGCGCACATCAATATAATTGTAGTCATAAGTAGAATACACATTGTATTGACCATAATTAAACCCCGGAGAATTACCATTTTTACCATAACTTGCTCTCACACTAAGTTCATCAATCCAATGAGCTGTTTTAAGAAAGCTTTCTTCATTTATTAACCATTTCGCACTAACACTTGGAAACAAGCCATAACGATTATCATCCCCAAAACGAGAACTACCCTCATAGTTTAAACCACCACCTATAATATATCTATTTTTAAACATATAGTTGAAAGCTGCACTATAGGTTAGTTGGCGATATTGTGTATATCCTGACTCAATACTATTGCCTGATCCTTCGATACGCGTATCGATAATAGGCGACTGCAACAAGGTACTAGGACTGTTACTGGTTGAAACCTTATAGGTTTGCGTAGTCTTATCGTACGTAATAAATTTGGCATTCAGAAACAAAGAGTGATCATCATTTAACTTAGGCATCCATGTTACTCTATTTTCTGTTCTAACCACAAAAAACTCACTATCCGTTTGTGAAGCTTTATTAGCGTAGGAACCTGACCAATAAGTACCTAATGCTTCTTCTGGTACAAAATGAAGGGTTTCATTGTTATTGGCATCAAAGGAAATAATACCATCGTACCTTATACTAGGTGTCACATCATACCGCACCCTAAAAGTTGGAGAGATACGATTACTCTCCACGTTATAGGTGGCTAGGTTCGCCATAGCAACTGGATTATAATAGGTAATTCCACTGCCTTGAAAAGCATCCTCCGGGGTAAAATAAGCACCTGTTGAATTACCAAATTCATCCAACTCATAGATTGATTGATTAGGCATTTTTATCAATGCTACATTCCTGATGCTAGTAGCCGATTTATCCGTCAACTGAAAAGCCTTGTCTAAGGAACCATGACTAAAAGAAAGCTCAGAAGTAATTCGTAACTTGTCAGAAACTAAATAATCTAAAATAGCTCTTGTGGTGAACAACTCATTGGCCGTACCCATCGTTGTTCCTTTCTGACTTTTATAACTGGATGAAATTCGATACATGGCCTTTTCTCCACCACCTGAAACTGAGAAGTTATGATCTTGAGTATGACCTATTTGTGTAATTTCATCTAACCAATTTATGTTATGGTTATAATAATCATACAATTCGTAAGATGGATCATACTCCACTTGAGGATACGTTCCTTTGTTTTTTCCTAACTGTAAAGTTTCCTCTTTTATTAATGTTGAATATTGATGTCCATTAAGCAATGGGATACCATCTGGTTGTTGACTCAAAGAACCTCGGAATCCATAAGAAAAAACAGCCTTTCCTGGTGTACCTCGTTTGGTAGTAATCATTAAAACACCATTGGCACCTTTAGAACCATATTGTGCGGTTGCCGCCGCATCTTTTAAAACTGATATTTCAGCAATATCGTCAGCTGACACACCTATTAAGGCCGCATACTCTTGTTCATCGGCCACGCTAAAATCAAAAGTATCATCAAATTGTGTTTCGAAAGGAATACCATTGATTACAATAAGTGGCTCAGAAGAAGTGTTCAACGAAGAAGTACCTCTAATACG
Organism: Saccharicrinis fermentans DSM 9555 = JCM 21142; assembly: GCF_000517085.1. Classification (NCBI taxonomy): domain Bacteria; kingdom Pseudomonadati; phylum Bacteroidota; class Bacteroidia; order Marinilabiliales; family Marinilabiliaceae; genus Saccharicrinis; species Saccharicrinis fermentans. The sequence goes on from NZ_KI912107.1 coordinate 1,885,349, forward strand.
TATGGACATACCTGCACCAGGGTCACCAGATTGAGCAACAATTTCAACACCACTTAACCGTCCCTGTATTTGGTCACTTAAAGACGTAGAAGACACTTCTGTAACATCCTTCATATCGATCGTTTGAACAGCCGTAGCTACCCGCTTGGGATCCATGGCAAACTCACCATCATTGACCATTTTACGGGCACTTACAACAAACTCATCAATTTGCACAGCTGTTTCATCAAGCTCCACATTGACCACTTTTTTGTTACCAGGTACCACCACTTTAGTATCTAAACCTATAAAAGAAAATGACAAAGTATTTTCAGTACTTCTAATGGTTATGGAGTAGTTACCATTAAAATCGGTAATGGTACCATTAATAAAACGATTCGAACTATTTTTCTCCGCAACAGTTACTCCCACCAAGGGTTCTCCATTATCAGATGAAGTAACCTTTCCTGTAATAGTAACACCGGACTGCGCATTCGCATCAGTCAACATTACTAAATTTCCGAGTAATACTATTGTCGCAATAAGTAATTTCAAATAATTACTTTTTTTCCGTCGACAGTTATATGTAGCACTGGGCTGACTTATATTTGTCTTTAATATATTTCTATAATTATTCATCGACTCCAAAACTTTGGATTAATATTTATTGGATTTATTCGTTTCATAGTATTGCAGCACTATTTTAAGTAACTGTCTATTTCATGTACCACTACACGTTTCGTGAAAAGATTGGTAATTCCAGAAGTCTGCGCCACCATTTCTTTTGTATCCGAGTTCTTAATAGTTATTTGTTCATTTCCATAGTCATTTTCAATTTCAAATGTGGAATAAACAGGAACAAAATCAATTATCTCTGCGTAATAAAGTGTTTTATACTCACCCGAAGTAATACCATCAGTGGGTATAGGATGTTGGACAAAATGTAACTTAACAAAATTAAGTAATTGCTCTGATGCAATTGCTCTATCAAGTTCACTAAGGCTATTTAGGTAAGCGGGATCCGGATTTGGAATAACACCATCTTCAACTGCTTTCAGAACTGCATCGTCATTGGGAGCAAACAATGTATATGTTTTTCTAAGATCTAAGAAGTTGATCAAGCTGGCTCCAGAATAAGTAGTGAGGCTCAATTTAGCACCGGCTCCATCAATAGCCATTAAAAATTGAGAAAAGTTAGATGTATTTGCCAAAGCATCATACGTAAAATCCGATGGCGGATTTACAAATTTATCGGTAGCATAAAATTTACCATTGGATAACTCAGTGATCTGATCAAATCCAACATACTCATCATTAAGGATATCTCCTCCGCCTTGCACACGGGTACCATCAAAATATACAAACTCACCTTTTTTAGTTTGGTAATAATTAGGTTGATCCAAACTAGCTTCGATCATCTGATTTAGCACAATATCATTGATAGTCTCTTGAACATAACTCATTTCTGTACTACTAGGTGTTGCACTAGTTGGGTCCGGATATACCCTGTTATTAGAATCATCAGGATCACCAGTCACCGACATATATATTACAGACATATCCTCTGTATACCCCTCAATCGTAATCTTTCTACTAGTACTATTGGGGTCAGGAATATTCACCCACTGGTCATTTCTAATTCCCAAGATAGAAAAATCGATACCCGTACCTTTTAAGGTATTATCCAAGCCCATATCTTTAATAGCACTTAGCATTACAGAATAGTCCTCATCAAGTACCAATGGTCCATATACGGTTGCAAAGCTAGTTGTTGGATAAATTTTATTCACCCCAACAAATAGGCCGTTACTACAAAATTTTGTGTCCACCACATCAGCCTCGGTCATATGTACAGGCTCTAAACCCACATTATAGGTTTCAGAAAACTGACTAGGACATACTTCCCAAAACTGGGTGAAAAAGTTAACATTCAAGAATATGGCCAATACATCCAAAGGCATATCATCATAAGAATCGTAGTTTTTAGCCAGCTCGTTATCTTGTTGTAAATAATCTATTAAAGCCTCATTTGTTGGCACCAACAAACCAGTTGCATCAGCCTCTGTACGATCCACATTATTAATTAACTTAGGCATTATTTCGTCACTTGGATCAAAAGCCAGGTAATTATTGGAAATTCCAGTTTGGTAACGAATTTGAAACAGAGAGTCCTCGGCTCCAGTATATGGATTTTCTTCCATACCCATATATTGGAAATACCCAAAACGATCCAGCATATTTTTAAACATACTGTACTTACCTCCATACTCTTCGGAACTTAAATTTTGATATAAATTTGGCTTGGGCTCCAGTACTTTATCCAAAGCATATATTAAACCATTCTCAGCAACGATCTCAGCTTCTGTAACCTCCGAATCGAAAACTCGCATTTCTCCCTCTTCCAATTCTCTCTCTCCAGGAAACATATAAGTATAATCACTTCGTTCTATCGCATTTTTTTCAGAATCAATGTAAAGATCTAAGAAGTAGTTTGTAGTCTTACGTCTCGTTCTACTTTTATCCACCAAATATTCTTTGTTCTGTACTTCCTGTAAATAAGGATAATCACTCCCCTTTACTATCTCCAAGGAATCCGTATATAAGGTATAACGTCTAAAACTATTCCCTGCATACCAACCATTACTATAAAAAGTTAAGGTTGTCATATTATAGGAATCTATGATTAAGGAATATTTAACAATATCTTCAACCTTGTACTGAGGCATATCTGCTACGGAACTATATCCTTTGGCCTGAAAGTAAGCATCAAAAGCATCGTCCGTGGGCGCAAACGAAGTCCATGAACCTCCTGTTTTAAGGGCTTCAGCATACTCTGTTCTATCTAAACATTGCAGGTAATGACTAAAATTACCCATACTCTCTAATTGCTGATATACAGGCCCAGCAAGCGTAGTAGGCCGATCGAATTCCTCATCATCCGGTCTACAACCTCCAGATGAAATAAGCAATCCAAACATGCATATCAGAAACAAATTTTGAATTTTTCTCATGATATTTATTATAAATAGATTTAAGTGCTACAGGCAAATCAAAATTGCACTGTTTGATTTATTGTCTTTAAGTTTTTTTAATGATTTACATAAATATTTAGGCTATTTACGAAATCTTAACATTTCAAATTTATATAGGCTTACCAATTGTGAGTATTGAATATGTTTCAAATACTATTAGAAATGTTGTATGGAAATGAACAAGTTAAAGACAAACCCTATATTAGACTAACATTCAACCAAATACAATTTCATCCATAAGGGAATTAATATTTAAATTTCATTGTTATTTTTTAACATTTAATCTATATGATAAAAACTTACTAGTATAACCCATACGCAGAAACTTATCCTTTGCATTAGAACATATATAAAATCAATACGTGCACATGATAAAATTGCAGCAGGCAAACCAAAATAGAAATTTGGCAAGCAATACAGCATTTTGAATATAGGACAGCAGAAGTTCAAATGCATTAAAACTTTGTCATGAGAATTAAAACTGCTGTCAATCTGTGTTTTTTAAAGATCAAATAGAACAATGATCACATCAAAAAAGCAAAATCCTAAACACAACTAGGACTACTCAACTATAATAACCAGCCATCGTAAAGCTCTCTCGCCAACGCCGGCCACAGCAATTGTTCTGGCCAACCCTGCGGTTGTTTTATTAGTGGTTGGGTATTCAAATGCGGATTTTTATCGAAAGTTATTGAATATGGACGGATTGTCCCAATTTTTGTTATACTTGAAATTGCTAATCAAATTGAAAATATTGTTTAGATGAGAGATCTTTAATATGGATTTTTTTAGTCGAGAAATATTGAATATAGTTATGGATAAGTTATAACTACTTGTATTTTACTTGAAGTCATTTCAAGGTTAAAAATGAACTCTCTAAACCTTTTAACGCGTCAACATGGCAACTCTACAGCTTAAACAACTTAGCAACTACAACAACTCGCCAGCTTAATATTCCTTCTGGTAAAAATAGAACCAATAGCTCCGATGATAGTACTTCTTTCACAATTTATTTTATCTGTTCCTATTTAACAGCTAAATACATACTTTTTTTTTAACAAACCCAACTTTTGTGCGTGATCCCTACTTAGACGTATCCCCTTCTGCAAACTGTTTAGGTGTTTTACCATAGAATTTTTTAAACGAAGAAATAAAATGAGAAGAATCTACAAAACCAACCATAAAGGCAACCTCATTCACATTGTACTCTTTTCTAGCCAATAATTCAGCAGCTTTTTTCAACCTGATCACCTTAATAAACTGACTAGGTGTAGTATTGGTCAGGGCTTTAAATTTACGAAAAAGCTGGCTTCTACTCATTCCCAGTTCTGAGCTCAAACTCTCCACAGACAATTCTGTATCACTCATACTATTCTCAATAATTTCTCTAGACTTAGCCAGAAATTTTTTATCAAGAGGCAACATACCATCGTCTCCTTTGGCAGTAACTTTTATTTCAGAATTGTACTTAGCGGAAATATTTTTCTTCAGCTGCAACAAGTTCGCAATTTGAATCGTCAACAAATCAATGCTAAAAGGTTTCTCTATGTATGCATCTGCATGATGCACAAAACCTTCCAGCTTTTGTTCTGCTGTAGTTCGGGCAGTTAGCAAAATCACGGGGATATGAGAAGTAATAATGTTCGTTTTTATATGCTTACACAATTCAAGACCGTCCATCTCTGGCATCATTATGTCAGAAAGAATCAGGTCTGGCATATTTTCATTGGCCAGTTTAAGTGCCTCTTTACCATTTGCACTAGTTAAAACTTTATAATTGCTTAAATTATGCGCCAGATATTCTCTCAAATCATCATAATCTTCAACGATTAAGATTACATCCGAATGCATTTCTTTATCACCCTCCTTATGCCCATCATTATGAGTAGTAATATCTTCTATTACAGTATTAGGTAAGGGTTGATCCACATGTTCCTGCAATTCGGATTCCTGATATGCTTCCTTTACTATTGGAATGGTAACTTCAAAACAGCTACCCTCTCCTAATTTACTACTAACATGCTTTTTACCCTTGTGCAAATCGATTAAACTCTTGGTAAATGAAAGTCCTACGCCAGCGCCAGAAAATTGATGGTCGGCATGATCGGTGGTATAAAATCGTTCAAAAATTTTCTCTATATCTGATTCAGGAATTCCGATTCCCTTGTCTGAAACTTTGAATATAGCTTCTCCGTTTTCAACATTAACCTCCATAAGTATTTCGCCATTCACAGGTGAAAATTTTACCGCATTCGACAAAAGGTTAAACAATATCTTATCCATGATACCTTCATCAAACCATCCCTTATACCCTTCGGGAACATTGGTCTGAAAATTAAGCTTCAAGCTCCGGTTATTAGCGATATCATTAAAATTAGCCAGTACATCTTTTACATATTTAACAATATCAGTCTCCACCACTTTTAATTGAATCCTATTTTCTTCAATTCTTCTAAAGTCCATCAATTGATTAACAATCCTCATCAATCTCTGGGCATTCCTGTTCATGATATGAATTAAAGAAGTTAACTGTTTATCATTGGTATTATAATTTACAAGCCTTTCAAGAGGAGAAGCTATCAAAGTAAGTGGCGTACGTAATTCATGTGAGATATTGGTAAAAAAGCGAATTCTTTTTCTACTCAAATCCTCTAGCCTTTTATTTTCTTTTATTTCTTCCGCCAATCTATTTTTTTGCGTAGTACTATTTTTAACAAACCTCCTATAGGCAGCCAAAAACATCACCAACAAAACAAAATACAGAACAAAAGCAGGAATACTCCTTGAAAAAGGAGGCTTGACTTTTACTTTAATATTTTTCACATCTTCGCTCCACACACCATCTCCATTGGAAGCTTTTACTTTAAAACTATACTTACCTGCCGGAACCTTGGTATAATTAGCTATTTTAGTTACGCCTGCTCTTTGCCAGTCCTTATCATAACCTTCGAGCATGTACAAATACTGCGACTTTTCAGGTGATGTATAATTTACCGCCACAAACTCAAAACTAAAAGAAGATTGTGCATTCTTTAAGGTAATCTGATCCGTTAAGTCAATGTGTTTTTTCAAAGGTGATTTATCACCTCCAATTTGTACCTTCTCATTTAATATTCTAAAATCGGTCAAATGTATCTCCGGAGGATTCGTATTATCTTTAATGGAATCAGGATAAAACATATTAAATCCATTTAATCCAGAGAAAAGAATGTAACCATCACGTGTTTTTAAAGAAACAAACTCTTCAAAAACATTGGATTGAAGACCATCATACTTGTTGTATACCCTGACTGACTCCTTGTTATAATTATATTTTATAATTCCAATTTTTGTACTGGCCCATACATTATTATAATCATCCACCTGCACCGCACAAATATAATTATTCGGCAATCCATCATTTTGTGTAAATAACAGCTCTTCTTCACCCTTGCCAGAAAATCTTAGCAGTCCCTTATTGGTTCCCATCCAAACATATCCTTCATTGTCACGAGCCATGCCATTTATACGAACGTTCTTATCTTTTTGAAGCTGCGGATGTTTAAAGCGATAATTTTCTATTGTCTTTTTTGACTTCTCATATATATATAAACCTTTCGTCCAAGTACCAATCAATATGGCATCTCCATTATCCATAAAGCACCTTGCATAATTGACACCTGGGAGATGAGAAAATGTATTTGTATTTTTATCATAAATATCAACAGTCGAATTGGAACCAATCCAAATACGAGCATCTTCATCTTTATATAAGGCATACACATATTTATTAGAAATGGAATTTTTTCCATCATTGGGCATAGCGAACTTGCTGAAAGTTTCTTTTGCTTTATTGAATAAATAGATTCCTCCTCCATAGGTTCCCACTAATAATTTCCCTTTTTCAAGCTCACTGATACAAATTACAATATCATTATCCAACCAACTGGGATTAAAGCGGTCTGCTTTGTAGTTAATAAAAGTACCGTCCTCGGGATTAAATTTACTAATTCCTCCACCCTCTTTAGTTCCTACCCAAAGTTCTCCATCAGAATCCTCAAAAAATGCACGCACATTATTACTTAAAAGACCAGAGTCAGTATAATTAAACTGATACAGATTAAATTTCTTTTTATGCTTATCTAAAAAATTTACGCCATTATTGTATGATCCAATCCAAATATTTCCAGATTTATCTGGATAAATAACAGTGGGTGTCTTACTTTTAATCCCATAAGGCTTGTACATATCAGGTTGTAACAAACTTTTAGCCCCACTACTCAAATCAATCACCTGAATACCCAAATCTTTAATAGCCACAAACAATTCTTGGTCATTGTAAATAGCCAAAGACGAAATCCAGTTATAATCATCATTGGAATATGCAGACTTGAAAGCCAATGAAATACTATCATCCTCAAGCACATAGATGGAATGATCATGATAGGTTCCAATCCATAATTTATCATCCTTACCTTGAAACAAACAGGTAATATGAAGAGAATCAATTTGTGGATTTCTAAAGTTGATTTTATGGAAGGATTCAGTACTGTGATTATAGGAAAACAAAGCATGATCAGTTCCAAACCACAGCTTCTTATTGCTGTCTTCATAAATACAAGTAAGTCCCTGCATAACAGAACCCTCCTGTTTGGATAGATTTACAAACCAGTCCTCATCTTCTATGTATTTAAACAAGCCTTCGGAATATTCCTTACCAAAGCCTTCCACCCAAACGTTTCCCCTATGATCCACACAAACGGTACCTCTATAAAACGGAGAAAAGTGAAACTTACTGGTATCTGAAATGGGGTAATTACGAAACTTATAAGTTGTTTTATCCAGTCGGGATACGCCTAAAGAATTAACCACCCAAATACAATTTCGTAGGGTATCCTCTGCAATTGAAGAGATGAAATTATCATTTAAAGAATTGTTATCTCCAGCTATATGCGTAAAGTTTTGAAATCCATAACCATCGAAACGACATAGACCTTCTGAAGTTCCAAACCACATGAACTCATCTTCATCCTGAATGATAGCATTGACCGTATTGGAAAGAAGCCCATCATCATATTTGAAATGTTTAAATTGAAAGGATTGATTTGTATTGGCCCACGCACTACCTATAGCGTTAATGAATAACAGCCAACAACAATAAAACTTTAATTGCCTACGGATCATATACCCAGTATTATACTCTTTTTAAGTCAAATTACGCCCGACTGATATATCTGTTTTATGGAGTTTCTTCCAGAATCCAAATATGACAAGATTAATAAATCAGTTTACCTTCTCAAAATATAAACATGAAATTATACCATTGTGGTCAGACTAAGTACAAAATTAATTGTTTAGCTGTTACAAAAAAATGTTTATAGTCTAAAATAAGTGCTCTATTGATTTTAGACTATAAACATATCTCATTAAAAGATGATTTACTCCGGATGATGCATTATAACTTCGTTATCAGAATTAAAAGTACTAAAATGAACCATCGCACCACCATGATGAATTGAAACAAATTAGCTTAGCACTTGATGGGCAGCAATTATAATTCGTAGTAGGTTTTCAAATCCTTTCATCACATTCAAGCAGTATCTAAACACGCTAAAACAAACCTGAATTACATGGCTTCCCTTATCTTCTTTAATCTCAACAATGCTTCCAAATAATAATAATCGGCGTAAATAATTGAAACATCAATTTCAGAATTATTGGGCTTGTGACCTGTAGAATGCAAAAGCATGGCTTGATTGATATCTCTGCTTAGATAATTCTCATTAGAAAGATTAGTGAGCATTTCAACGGCAGCGTTAAAATATTTTTGCTGCAAGGCTTTAGATTTCACCAACTGCGACAATTCCAACATACCAGAAGCAGCCACAGCAGCTGCAGAAGCATCTTTAGGCGCATTAGGGATTTCCGGGTCATCAAAATCCCAGTAAGGAATACCATCTTCCGGTAAACGTTCTAATAAAACGTCTGCAAGTTTTTGAGATGTTGTAAGAAAGTCTTCATTACCCGTTTCTCTATAACACATCGCATAACCATAAATACCCCAGCCTTGACCTCTGGCCCACTGAGAATCATCTGCATAACCTTGATGTGTTACTCCTTTGATAAAGTGCCCATCGGTTGTATCAAAAACAGCTACATGATAGGTAGTATAATCAGGACGAATAAGCGTAGTCATACATGTCTTTGCATGCGTATCAGCGATATCATATAAATGTTGACCCCCACCATTTTTTGAAGCCCAAAAAAGCAACTCCAGATTAATCATATTATCAATGATGGTATTATGCGGCCAGTTCATTTTTTCAACCATAACCGGCCATGACAATATGGTACCCACTTTAGGGTTATATAAAGTAGCTAAGGAATCCGCAGCCACAAGCAAAAAGTCATGATAATCTTTATTTTTAGTAAGACGGTAACCATTTCCAAAACTACAATATAACATAAAACCTAAATCGTGATTATCGACAGGGACATCCAACACCCCTTTTAGAGGTTCGGTAAATTTTTCTGCATAATTAAGAATCTCCTGATCACCACTTGTTTCATATGCATACCATAGTAAACCGGGCCAAAATCCACTGGTCCAATCATGAATACCTACCTTATTCCACTTTGTTTGATTTGGATAAATATTCCGGGGTAAACTATCCGCTTCATTTAAACTGAGCATTGTGGTCTTTACTTTATCAACACAATAATTTATCAATTCTTGCTCATTTATAGGCTTCCTATTTATGCTACAGGCACTTAATGTAATGACTGCTATCAAAAAGGCAGTATATACCAAACATTTTAACATTTTCATATGAGTCTAATTTAATTTTCAAAGGCCATATAAAACTCACCAAGCTTAATCATCTATCTTTGTAAGGACAAAGTTCTTATGGCACGTTTCATGTTTTTCAGTGTTATTTTTTTATTCAAGTTAAGCGGCTTGATGCTTTCTGAATCAAATGGTTTTCATCAAAGCCTAATTATTAATGCTAGCGAAGATATTTGGTATTAAGACACATCAATAGGACACCAATCTCAAAAAATAGGGAATAGGTTGTATTTAAAAAACAAAAGAAATTTATACCTAAAAAACAACCATTTACACCCTACTAGGCAACATAAAAGGGTTATAGAAATATCTATAACCCTTTTATATCATATCATCTTTTTTTACTTAGAAGACAATAGACCAGCCAATAATGTGGGGATTAAGGTAAAAAATCATTTCTCGCTGGAAAAAATAGCAGCAGGCAATCCTTCCCTATTATACAAATTTGCTCCTTGAGGGTTAGAGGACCAGGCATAACGAACCTTTACCGGATCAGTGATATCAGCATTAAACATCTCTATTTTATTTTTAGAAATAATTCGAGCCTTGGCTTTTTTCCACACTCCGTTTTCTCCGGCTATTTCAAACCACTGTAAAGGCTCATCGATCTCCATTGGTTCATCCAATAGATTTTTTTTAGCTACCATTAAACCAGATTCTGCATGCTCAAACTCCACAACCACCTTATTATCTATCACTTTCATCCGTTTATAGAGCGGCCCACTCACTGCCGCCACTTTCTGGTGGTAATCCTTCTTTAGTGCCCATAATGCCAAGCGTTTACCCGCATCCATCTTATTATGAGGATGAACATCACTGGCTTCCCCTATATCGTGCAACACCGCCATACCCGTATTAGGCAATTTCATGGTTCTTCTCAAATGATCATTTACCATTGCCCAACCCATATCAGAGCGATGATCCGGCACTTTATAGGAAGCCAATTGTACCCAATAAAAAGGAAAATCACCTTGTCCCCATTCTTTTCTCCAGCTATTGATTAGAGCCGTAAAATATTTCTCATACTGTTCTTCCATATAATGAGAATTCGATTCCCCCTGATACCATAAGGCTCCTTTTATTGTATAAGGTACAATAGCAGAGACCATTCCATTGTATAAGCTTGCTGGAGTTTGCTTACTCTTTTCTGGATGCTCTTGCGGCCATGGTTTTCTGACAGTTCCCTTATTTGCTCTATATTCTTTTAGTTTTCGTTGGTATGCAGTATCCATATAATGCTCACTATCCATTTCTTCAATAAGCTTATTCAAACACACCGTTTCTTCTTCAAAGTAAGCATTCATTTCCTCATCTTCCCCATAAGCCTCCTTTGATATCCATGGTTGAATTCGAGAACCACCCCAGGCACATTCTACAATACCCACAGGAACATTCAGCCGTTTTCTAATTTCCTTGGCATAAAAATAACCTATTGCCGAAATAGCAGCTGTTTGTTTCATATTAACATACCTCCAATTCCCCGAGAAATTATACTTCCTCTCATGCATAGATGCAGTTTGAGGAACCTCAATATGCCTCAACCAAGGGTCATGAGCCCTAGCCACTTCTTCTCTGATATATTCAACCAAAGGCTGATACTGTTTTTCTCTGGCATCTGCTAAAAACTTACCCAAGGAAAAATCCATATTAGACTGACCAGAACAAAGCCAAACCTCTCCCGCAAGCACATCATCAATAACAATGGTATTATGCCCTGAAATAGTAATCTTAAAGGGACCTCCTGCCTTTGGTGTTTTAATTTTCAACCGCCAGGTACTATCGCTGGCGGTCACTACTTCTGCTTTGGCACCCCAACTAGCAGTGAGCGATATTTTTTCTTGCGGATCGGCCCAGCCCCACACATTAATTTTTGTTTTTTGCTGGACTACCATGCCATTAGAAAAAAGAGCATTTAGTCTTACATTGGCATTAACCAAGCAAGAAACACATACAAAAATACAAATGAATATTTTACTTAATTTCATATTCAGCTACTATTTAGGTCCTAAAATGATACAGATTAATGAAGAGGAACTTTTTCCACATCCGGATTCTCTTTCATATAAATATATTTATCAATTAGTTGTTGATCCAACTCCGAACTATCGCCATATTTTTTACGCAAATCCACCAATTGTTTTTTCAACTTTACAACCACATCAGCATACGCAGGGTCATCAATCACATTATGCATTTCATTCACATCCTTTTTACGATCATAAAGTTCCCATTCATCCACATCGTAATAAAAATGAGCCAACTTATACTCCTGAGTTATAATGGCATAATGACGTTTCACCATATGTATAGAAGGATACTCATAGTAATGATAATAAACCGCGTCTCTGGTCCATTCCGTATCATTCCCGGTCAATAATGGCATTAAGCTTTCTCCTTGCATATCGTCAGGAGCTTCAACACCAGCAGCCTCCAACAGGGTTTGTGCAAAATCAAGATTCTGAACCATTTGGGTATTGGTAGATCCTGGTTCAACAATCCCTGGCCAACGAACCAACAGAGGAGTTTTAAACGACTCATCATACACAAAGCGCTTATCAAACCAACCATGTTCTCCCAGATAAAATCCCTGATCAGAAGTATACACAACAATTGTATTATCACTTAATCCATTATCATCCAAATAATTTAGCATACGTCCTACATTTTCATCGACCGAAGCAATACACCCCAAATAATCTTGCATATACCGCTGGTAACGCCACTTCATTAACTCTCGTTGCGTCATTTCCGGATACTTCTTTTTGAATGCTTCCAATAATGGCTTATAGGTTTGATCCCAAACAGCACGCTGTTCTTCATTCATACGTCCTACCTCCCTTTCAAAAGCTTCCAAGTCCCATCCTGATTCATCTTTTAGACCCAGTTCAGCCATCATCTCAGGGTAAAGCTTAGAATCACCGGCCCAGTTCATATGCTTTAACAAATTCATTTCGGCCGTTTTTGCCGCAGTACCTCTCCCCTCATAATCATCAAAGAGAGTGGCTGGTTCAACAAAGCTCTTTTTAGTAAACTCCTTAAAATGACGGGGAGCTGGCAACCACTCCCTGTGTGGTGCCTTATGCAGGTAAAATAAGATAAAAGGATCCTCTTCATCTTTACGTTTCTCCAACCAATCTATTGACATATCTGTGATGATATCAGTCACATAACCCTCTACAGTAATCTTTCCATTATTGGTATAAAAATCAGGATTATAATACGATCCTTGTCCTGGAAGTATCTTAAACTCATCAATTCCTTTGGGATTATTGCCAAAATGCAACTTACCAAACATGGCTGTTTGATAACCAGCCTTTTTCAACAACTGCGGAAAAGTTACTTGCGCTTCATCAAAAGGAAACACATTATCTGTTTTTCCATGAATATGACAATGTTTACCCGTTAAAATAGTTGCCCTGGATGGTCCACAAATAGAATTAGTAACACAAGCATTGGTAAACTTCATACCCTCTTTTGCAATCCGGTCGATATTGGGTGTTTCAATCAGATGATTACTATACGCACTGATAGCCTGATAAGCATGATCATCTGACATCATAAATATAATGTTAGGCCGCTTTTTATTCGAAGTCTTTGCCTGACCATTATTTTTTGTTTCACATCCCATCATTAGTACCATGAGTACTATGGAAATAATTTCAAATTTTATCATAATTTAAATCGTTTATATTATAACTATTGTTTGACAATTTTTTTACTCATTACGTTCCCCTCCCAATCAACTATTTTTAAGAAATAAATTCCAGGTAGCAAATCCGATAGATCTATTTTTTGTTGGTCATAATCCACTGAACTTACCTTTACCAGTCTACCTTTGCTGTTATAAACATTTACTAAGGAAGCAATAAAACCATGAAAGAATAAATCATCTTTTACAGGGTTAGGATAAATAAAAACATCTGTATTGGTAGGATCATTTATACCGATATAGGTAGCATCAAATTTTAACCAATTGATATTGCACAAATACCCGGTATCCATCCCTTTAAAAACAATATAAACATCATGCACACCTTCTATTTCCACCACCTCTTCATTAACAGTATCCCATACTCCCCATCCTCCTGTTTGAGGAACATTTATAGTTGAAATAAGCGTACCGTCAAGCTTGTCCAATCTAATTTCTATAAAACACTCTTTATTAGGAGACGCCAAGCGCATATCTACACTTTTAATACCTTGCATGTCTATATTTCTAAACATGATCCAATCATCGTTATGAATCCAGCCCAAATCAAACTGTCCATCTATATCGCTCGTAGATTCTTTTTCGACACCGTACATACTGTCGTAATCTTCCGCCTCCATACGCGACATGGGATCCCGTGAAATATTTTCAAACTGGAACCAATTCAGATTTCCGACATAAGCGTTTTCTGTTCTAAAAACCAGATACACATCATATATTCCACTTTCAACACCAATAGCAGAGCTTACTGTTTGCCAGGCTTGCCAATCCCCGGTATTTGGAATTTCCACAATTCCCACTAATTCGCCATCTACCGCATTTAACCTAACTTCAATGAAGCCTCCCTCATATTCAGTAGCAACCCGCGCATTTATAGTATTCACATTGGTTAAATCTAAATTTTTATACATGGCATATTCACCATCATTTAATTTATTCAGATTCTTACCACCTCCCTCATCCGATGTTGCTTGAACCAATAAACCATAATAGTCATCAAAATCTTCGGCCTGAATAATCGCATAAGGATCTACACTTTCCAAAATATCAATGTCTGATACACTATAGAAAGTATTTTCACTTTCACTGTTGGCCTGAATAATAAGCTCTATGGTAGTTCCGGAAATTTCATTGACCGAATATAGCGTTTCACTTATTTCTCCGGTATATTCAACAATAGGTATCATATCACCACCATCAACACGATAATACATCTTCAAGTAATCTGACTGACTCATCGAACCTACACTATTTACCCTAACATGCACATTAACAGCCTCTACACAACTAGTATCAAAGATTCCTGAAGACCAATCTTTTAACGTATTTCCCACAGTAAATCCATCATTGGAAACAGGTAATAAGCACCTTGTTACATAATCCTGGGCCAAAAATTGAATCCAATTCAATTTCCACCCTGATGATTTTGAAGATATCACCACACTATGACTACCCTCCGCAAGATAAATCGAAGAATCGCTATTTTTTGTAGACCAGGTTGACGCACCTCCTGTTGCCTCAAAAGAAACTTGTTCGAACTCTAACCCATCAATACTAATCATAAAATCACCCGGCACTTCACTAGCCAAACGATAATTCAATTTATAATATGCAGGCTGAGAAATATTAACATCATATTTTGCCCAGTCATTGATATTCGCGAAGGCTATATTTCTTTCGCCTTGGGTATCAGTGGTGGTTTCCGTTTCAAGACCATTCATTTCCAGGTAATCCTCAGCTTCCATTGTAAAAGAATCCTCCAGGGTAACACGTATGATTTTCGTACTCTCCAATCCACAATCATTGGTATAAGTCGCCATATAATCACCCTCCGACTCTGGTTGCAGATCAGTTAACTCAACAGCTCTCTCGTTTGAAGAAAAGCCATTGGGCCCTGTCCAGATCCAGCTACCTCCCATTAACGGCTCTGGCTTAAATAACACAGTATTGCCCCGAAAAACAGATATTTCGGTTGTTTGCTGGCTACTTAACAAGGTTCCGAAAACATTTTTTACTTCAATGTTAGGAACAATCTCCACCTCTGCACACTCCAGTAATACATCCAACCAATTAATATTCCAAGCAGCTGAATTAGCATATATATTCACCACATGTACCCCTTTGCTTAAATAAAATGCATTGGGTGATGATACGGTTGTCCATGTCTGAGCAGATCCTGTAGCTGAAAAAGATATATTTTCCACATTTTCTCCATCAATACGAAGGCTAAATTCACCAATATTGGTTTCACTAGCAAGCCTATAATTCATACTATACATTCCGTCATACGGAATATCCACTTCATAACTCAACCAATCACCCACATCAACAGAAGTTACATTCTCACCTGCGCCAACATCAGATGAAAGCTCCGTATCAACCCCATCCATATCAGCATAATTTTCAGCTTGAATAGTTACCACTGAAACAGGCGAAAAGACTATATTATTATCCGTACCATAATCACTGACCATACCACCCGATAGCCCCAACACATTTGAACTTTTATCGGACAAGACAATAGGGAAATGAGTAAAATTATTCATTTCAAAACCAGTACAAGAAAAATTATTCTGATGCGGAAGATTCCCATACATATGACGAATACTATTTTTATCACCTCCCACTTTAATACACAAGTTCTCATCCAAATTAAACGTAGAAGTACGTAAAGTTATATTGTGATTACTTCCGCCAATATAAGCTACACTATGCGAGCCATTATAATAAGAATCTTCAGGTGCTATAATAGTAATATCAGCATTAAAATTCTTATCTGATTCATAGGTCGATGAGTACACTGGTCCATAAGCACAATCAGCATAACAGTTTACCACATCACCCGATCCAAGCGAATAACCATTCTCACACCCGATGACTGTACATCCTTCCACATATTTAGTCCCTGTGGCATGTGCCAGGGTAACGCCTGTTCTCATATTTTTGATGGTACAATTTAATACAGTGGGATTATCGGTTCCTCTTGTTATCATCTCTCCGTCAATATAAGTTGTTCCCGAGTTATAAGCACGAATTCCCCCTTCACCTGTACTCAACATATAACCTGGCGGTAACTTATATCCCCACTCAGTCATAAAATCGATTTCATCGGCAGGCGATCCCGTACCCACTTCGGCCAGCATATCATCTGTGGATCTCATTTCTCCCTCCACATAACACCCTTCGATAACAGGATAGCTGGCACCTTGCATAAACATGGCATGACCATAAGAACGATGAATTATGGTACAATTTTTTGCATGATTCTTAGTCCCTCGAATTAAAAAGGCCGAATGTTTATAGTGTTTAATCGTATAAGTACCCCCTTTACCAAAAGCATCACCATAACCATAAGGAAAAGAGCCTTTAACGGTCATATGAAAGCCCTCTATTCTATTTTCTTTACCATCCATGCATACACCCAATGCACTTTTTTTAGGTTGATCATACACAGAACCATCATCCACCATGGTAAGATTTTTTAATACATTATTATTACCCGTTACATGCACTTCATAAATTTGAACAGAACCAAAACTTTGAAAAACTTCGGTAGAAATATTTAAAGTAACGTCGGTAAAATCATAGGTACTATTATTTCCAGAAAACAGCAATAAGGAGATATTATCCTGAAAATTAGTCGTTCCAAACTTTCCTAATGCCACATCTACTGCTGTGATAGAATAAGTTCCAGGTTCCAGTTTAACATCTACACCATCATCATCCAAATACGGTAGTAGCTCATTTAATGAATAAACAGTTGTTTGTGAATGAGAAATGAAACACACAACAACGAATACCATAGTCAATAATAATCTTGGATTCCCAATAAATCCATTCATTTTTAATAGTAGATTTTTTTTCATGCGATTATAATTTAATTATCAATGGCCATAAGGAACTCCCCAAAAAAATAAATTTAATGCTCGGTACATTCCTGACGTACAATTTTTCCGTCAACTGTCTCTTTCACAGACACACGCATCTTTTTAGTATCTCCGTCCAAATTTGAAATAACAATTTCCTGCACTCTGCCATCCTTTAATTCAACGAGCAATTCATTGGCACTTTTGGCTTTAACAGCCTTTATCATTGATTCATTTTCGTAGGGTTCAATAACAGATAAATAGCGGGTTTCTTTTCCAAACGTACGAACCGCCATTGTTTTGCGACGTGACGCTTCATCTCCCAAAGGAAAATCGCCGCCTATAACGGCCTTAAAACCAACTGCGCTTAACCCCGATAGGTCAATTACTATTTCGCCAGCTGCACGATGATTAGCAGGCATTGCAGGTAGTGAATATTGCATGGGTTCTCCACCAATCTTAACCGGTCCTCCATAATAATCAAGTCCTGTCTGCGTTTGAATCACATTATTATACTTTACAGGAAGAGAAGAGATGAACAGCTCAGAACCATCTTGAAGGATTAATTTTGCATTGCCCCAAAAAATAGTATTGTTTTTGGGTTTATTCCCTAAGCGAGTGCTTAGTACCAGTTCATTTTTCCCTTCAATATCCAATGAAATATTTTTACTTCCCAATACCCAAGCACCTGTACTATCATTCAATAAGGTTTTACCATCCGCTTTTATATCATACCACAGTTGTTTATTAACCCCAAAGCTTTCGGGTGCAGTACCAATCATAATTTTATTCTGTTGAGGCCAAGCAGTGATCACATCTATTTTCAAAGGTCCATCTTCGCTGTATGGCATTCTAGCCCCTTCATTATCACAATTTACACCCCAGCACATTTCAAATTGAGCACGAGCACTACCTTGGGTACTATACCAGCTACAATCCGTAATAAATTGAGCACTTCCAAGGGGATCTTGACTCATCTGCTTATCATGCTTTATACATTCCACCTTATGTGCCAATAATTGCTTAAAGCCTTTTATTTGAAACAGCCAATCGTAAGTGTGCTCCTGTTCTGCTTGCAAGTAATCGGCCAACACCACATAATCATCCATCATGATCATCAGTCGTCGTTGTAAAACAGGTTCAGAAAAGTCTGTTAATTCCCCATAATCTGGTATATCTTCAGGCACTTGAAGCGACCTGCCCTCTTCCCAGGCCTTATAAGCAAAAGTCATATCCTTTTTATCACCATACACCATACCTCCATAAGGAGGATTGCTCCAACGTGCTTTGGTTTCTACAGCAGTAGCCTGCATCATGTCACCCGTATAGTATAAGGTTCTAAAGCTTTCCCGGGGTTCCTGCATCTTCTGGTCAACCACCACCATATTTTTATTCACAGAGGTTTGTACCAGGAATTTATACAAATAGGATTTATAGCCGTACCAATACATCTCAGGATTATAAAAACTACGACCGTACCTCATCATACTCAAGAAATTCGTTCGATCAAAGTGACCATGATATCCGCCAAAAGTACCATAATGTAGCACTGCTTGAATCTGCTCGCGCTGTTCTCTGTTTTTAGTTTGTGAACGCAACTGAACAATACCCATATTATCGGCATAGGCAGATTGTTTTATTTTCTCCGATTTAACGGGAGGTAATTCTGGCACACCATACAACAGATTTCGGGTAGTACCACGTTGTATCACCGCAGCATATTCAGGATCTCTATACAGGTAATAAGCTAATTCATAAGGTTCTCCCACCACTAAATCTTCTTTGGCATCATTCACCGCAAATATGACCCCGCGATAATCCAGAAAGGGAATAGCAGCATCCCACATATCTTTGATACCTACGTTATTTTTAGTGATGGTTCCCCATTTATTAAAGTTCATCCCATATAAACCAGGTTTCATACGTTCAGGTAACAAAGAATAATAGGGTGTAGTACCAATAGGCTTTTTTACATCTATAAAATCTTCACCCCAAGGCCGCAAAGCGATCGCTATTTCCGAGAACATAGTTGAGCACCATAAGTTATATCCTACGGCACACTCATACCACCACCCATCACTCATTACTCCTTGTGTAAACTGACGATAAATACCCGATGGGGAATTCAAAGTCCAGTCAACCAAATTCCAATCCTGGATAACCAGTGCACAATAAAAAGCACCAGCCAACTCGCTCAGGTCCCAATTATTAATTCCTCCGTCATCATTTCCCAACATAGCCGTTTCAATATACAAGCGAAATGTTTGCTCTATCAGACGATGATCTTCATCCGTCAACAGGCCACAATCTTTTACCATATCATAGGCTCGGGCAACATCTTGAAAGACTCCTCCTTCCTTCACAAAATTATTTTGATTTACACGGTATGTAGCCGGATATCCTTTTTCTTCATCAGAAAGTTTTCGTAAAAACTCAACACACTTTTGTGCGTATTCTTTTTTTCCTGTTAATCGGTAAGCGATGGCACAGTTCATCATATTTCCTGCCTCATTACTATGAAAAAGATAAGGTCCGCGAAAAACGTCAATAGCTGCATCTTTTGTGGCATAATCAGGCACTTGCCACTTTTCTGCTTTGTTTACATATTCTGCTAAGCCCTTTTTTGCCCAATCGTAGTTCTCTATTTTTTTTATTACTTTATTCCAATTATCCAGTGTGTGCACTATAAACGGAGAAGGAACACTCACGGCAGTAATAAACTCGATACTAGCAATCGCGTCGCCATTGGCCATAGCTTTAAGCACTTGTTTCTCCCGAGCACCCTGGGGCAACGAAGCGGGCAGTTGAACCTGCACCCTACATTTTTTCACTTCATTGGGAGCTAATTCTACTCTATCAGGCTTGACTACAGCCACCATTGACTCCCACCCTTCCTTAGGAAAGACGAGTTGAACATGCTGGTGCTTGGAACTGGTATTCCCCAAAATAATCTCATATTGTACTTTATCGCCTGCGGCAGCTGATTTTCCCTGTATGGGTGCTTCCAAGGACAATACTTGTCCTTTTGTTAACACAATATCTTTGACCTGCACTTTGTGATTATTCTCAGACAAAAACTTCATCTCAACTTTACTAACTCCTTGCAAAGTTCCTCGCTGCCCTTGGGGCAGATTAAACATTTCCCAAGGCACAAAAACGCGTTGCCACCCTTTTCCTTTTATCGGTATACGAGCCATCGTCTCACCTTGCAATTTCCGCATACTCTCTTTGGCCACCATAAACTTAATTTCAATTTCGGCCGAAGATTCTTTTTTCTGAAAAATGTTAAATGCCAATCCTGCATATTTACTCCAATCCTTTGCATTGGCATAAAAATCCCGATAACCTATGGAACTGGCCTTTTTTTCAGGATAATGAAAAGAGATCACATCTCCACTCTCTATGATCCCAATATTATTTTTCACCTCTTGCACCCCCAACCAATCTGAGAAATCCTTTTTTCCCACAGAAGTTTTCAATTGCGCACTCAAAACACCTCCTAGCACTAAGGCACAAAAAAGCAATACTTGTTTCATTTTCATATGTTTATAATTTGTTTCTTAATGGTCATATGATACTCACCGACACCAATCAGATACCTGTTTATAAAGATATTACCACGGTTCGTTTCATAAATAAATGATCTACCAATGCACTGAAGCGTACAAGATATCGCATCTAAATTATAGTTATGAAAGCTTCTTACATTTTAAAATAATCCCTAATAATGAGCTATATGTTGCACATAACCAAAAACAGCCGGCTGAACCCGATTATTGGGACTGCCGGCTGAAACAATTATCATGTGTTACTATCTACCAACCTGGGTTTTGTACCAAAGCTGGATTTAATTCAATTTGATTTTTAGGTATAGGCTCTAGATAATTTGCAACCCGGAAACTACGTACACTGGCATCATCTATAATCAGCGCACCTGGTTTAGTAGGTGCAATACCGGCATAACTAGACGTGGCCGATTCTCCGCTTGTTAAACCATTAGGAAATACAGAAGCATCAAATAACATACGTCCATCTTCATATTGGGGATGAACCATTGTTTCATACTCTGTACTGGTTCCTTCGTATTGAATATAATTTAGACAAGTTGACCTTCTAAGCTCATCATATGCTATTCCCCAACGCTTTAGATCATCATACCGATGTCCTTCTCCATACAGTTCAATAGCCCTTTCACGACGAATTTCACCCAACATCGTCAATTCAGGATAAGGTGCAATTAAATCATAAGTTAAAGGTGCAACACCTGCTCGTGCTCTTATTTTATTAATCGTCATATCCAAATCACCTTGAGAAATGGGAGTAGCTCCCGAAACATTCAGCTGACCACCACCGAGTTCACAAGCAGCCTCTGCATATATCAACATTACTTCAGCCAAACGAATTTGTGGATAATTATAAGATTCAGTATTCGTTTCACGGTTATAATTTTCAGTAACAAACTTAAGTCCGCTATAACCAACCCCTCTTTCAGCATTATTCAATAATTGAGGCCAGTAGGTATAATCGTACGATGTTTCCAACTCGACTTCTTCAAATGTTTTATCATAACGAGCACCACCTCCTCTAGCACTAGCGCCATAACCCCAATATTGTTTACCAGGTTCGCTTACTAAACCAACTAAACGTAGATCTCGGTTTTCAAACTCATCAGTCATATTCCTATAGCCTTTAAACTCACTAGAATATTGAACAGGTAAACCATCTTTACATAAATACATATCCATCAACTTTCGAGAAGGTGTAAACTTCATACTATGTGAAAGATTCTGGCGAATTTGCTTATAAGTATAATCGTACACTGTTTGAAAAACAAACTCTTTATTATCACTTTTCGACAACCCTGCTGGATTAGAACCATCCTCCAATGTAAACATATAGTATATGTGGCGATCGCCATAGCCTGCTCCAGCAGCCTCTAATTGAGCTCTTTTGTCCCATAGTTCAAACTCGCCACTAGACATCACGTCCAAAGCAGCTTGCTTCGCATCTGTTAACATATCTGTTATAGATGGATATCCCTCAGGTTTATTACTTCCGGCTCCGGCTTCTATACCATCTCCATCTAAATATTCTATGTCCGACACATACTTTTCCCAGGTTGCTTCATACAGCAACACACGCGCTTTAAAAGCCTTAGCTGCTTCAACAGAAACCATACCAGTCTCAGTACCATCATTAATATCGCTTTCAAACCTTAATCTTTCTATCGCCATATCCAGGTCTGTAAGAATCTGATAGACCACCTCATACCGACTATTCCTTGGTCCATATACCTCTTCCGAATCCACATCCAGCACGCGAGTTACAATAGGAACACCACCGTACCGTTTCAGCATGATAAAGTGATTCCATGCCCTAAAGAAATAGCCAACTCCAAGATATTCAGCAATTTCATCCTTATCGCCAGTATACTCTTCCGCCTTTTGTATTAATTCATTTACCGCACGTAATCTGCTATACGGTTTTTTCCAATAATCATCGTCGTCCAATGCAGCTACACTATATCCATGTGCCACATCATCATCAGCCAAGTTACTGCATAAATCAGAAGCTTCATCTCCATCATCCCATCCCAAAGCTCCATAAAGATTATAAGAAGCATACTCGAAATGCTCAGGTTTAGTAAAATAGATCGCTTCTGTAAGTTCGTCCTTTGGATCCTGCTCCAAATAATCTTCACAACTACTCAACACAATCATTGCAGAGAGTAATGTCATCAAGATAGTCTTCATATTTAAATTTATTTTATTCATAATGATCATCAAATTAAGCAATTAAAAAGTAACATCAACACCAAAAATAATTGAAGAAGTAAATGGCACAGTACCATGTGATGCCTCGGAACCATTTTCAGGATCTAATCCATCTTTTACATTACTGAAAGTAAATAGATCATTACCTGTAACTGAGAATCTCACCCTTTCCAAAGCTACTTTACTAAGAAGAGATTGGGGTAAACTGTAACCTACAGTAATCATTTTTGCTCTCAAGTAAGACGCATTTACAATTCGGTAATCGTTAATATTACTCCAGTTCCAGGCTTTTAATTCCCCCTTACGTCTTCCATTAACGATAGGCAGATCGGCATCTGTATTCGTTGTAGTCCATGTTTTTCCGATGAAAGTACTATTTTGATTGGTCCACCATGACGAGTTAGGATAGGCCAAACGACCTTCACGAATATACTGTTGCTCTCCAACTCCCTGGAAAAATGCACTAAAATCAAACCCCTTATAAGCCAATCCCAAATTAATAGAATAACTATAGTGAGGATTCGTATCTCCTTGATAAACCAAATCATCTTCATTGATATATCCATCTCCATTGGAATCAACAACCTTCGCAGAACCAGGAATCAGTCGTTGGTCACTTGCGTACTGTAATAAATTAGTTCCTTCTTTATTATCATATGGTTCAGCGGTCGTATGATCGAAACCATATTTATCGTAATAATCTAATATTTCTTCTTCAGTTTGAAACAAACCATCTGTTTCGTAGGCATAGATTGAGTATAGAGGCTTACCTACAACAGTTTTATTAACTCCACCCTCAATGGTAGTCGCGCCATCCATGCGTGTTAATTCACTTTTACTATCCCATACTGCAACACCCACATTATACTTTAGCTCTCCTATTTTATCGCGCCAATTAGCCGAAATCTCCCATCCTTTATTTTCAAATGCTCCACTATTAGTTTTTGGTGCTGTAGCTCCTAATACTTCAGGATAAGTAATACTAATCAACATATCATCATTCTTACGAATATAATATTCAAGACTACCACTTAAACGATCGTTTAATACCGCATAATCAAGAGCAAAATTGGTATTCGCTATTCGTTCCCAGGTTCTATCTGTAGAGGTCATTGCACTAATATAGGCAGTAGGATAGATAGTAGCACTATTACCGAAATAAGCCTCTCCCGAAGAATTAATAGTGGATACATAGTCATAATTATTAATACCACTGGTGGAACCGGTTTCACCATAAGAAAAACGGAGTTTTAAATTATTAAAAACACCATCTTTCAAAAAGCCCATTTCAGATAATCGAACACCCACAGATGCACCGTAAAAATTTTTCCATCGTTCATCAGGATGTAATTTAGACGAACCATCACGACGCCCCATCAACTCCATCAAGTAGATACCCTTGTAATCGTAGTTTAATCGAGTAATATAAGAGACTAGGCCTGTTCCGTAGCTTTCTGAATCATAATCATTATCATTACTTGTCCCTGCATTGGTTTGCGTTGCCGGATCTCCCGTATTCAAATCATCTAATTCGTCGGATAACATATTACCTCTAAACATATTATATTGACTATAATCAGTCACTTCTGCAGACATACCCACCATGGCTCCCAAATTATGATCTCCAAAGGATCGCTTATAATTAGTTTGTACCACATGATTCTGAAACAGAGTTTTTGAAAGATTGACATTTACAGAAGAATTATTTGAATCATGATAAATGGTTCGGTCAAAACTTCCATCCCACTTATAATAATCAACCCCGGTATAACGAATCGTTTTATCACTACTCTGAGAGCGGATATTTGCCTTATAGGTGAAAGAAAGTCCTTGAATATATTTATCTAAATCCAAATTAAGAGTACCACCCAACCGAATAATTTCCTGATTTGTTTTGGTACGGCCACCTTCGTCCAGTTCTGCGAGCATATTTGCTTCCCACAATCCATAATATTGACCAAACTCATTATAAACCGGATACATAGGAGGATTTTGAAGTCCTTCTCCGACACCTTCCGAAGGCTCATCAATTAATCTATTATCGTACGACACATTAAAATCAGTACTAATCATATCATTGACATCATAAGTAACATTGGTACGAAAATTATATTTTTTTGCACCATCATATACAAATTCAATGGGAGAACGTTCATTAGCAAAACCCAAAGAAGTTCGATACGTAGCCTTATCTCCACCACCTGAAACGGCGATATTATGTCTTTGTGAAATTGTATTTCCATATACTAATTTCGACTGATCAACATTCGCAAAACGATGTTCTTGACCAAGTGTAAAATAAGAATCTGGAGCCAAAGGAAAGGTTCCTGCCATATATTGTTCCATTTCATCTTTAGTAAAGAAAGTAGTAGAAAATGCACTTTCTTCCCACTCACCGGTAGTACCATTGATATACTGGAAATTATCGTTACTTCCAATAGTATACAAAAAATCAATATATTCATCCAGATCCATTAAGGGAAATTCACCTGGAATATTCACTTGATATTCTCCAGAATAATCCACTTTCATTTTTCCTTTTTTCCCCTTTTTTGTGGTAATAAGTATAACACCACCGGCCGCTTTGGTACCAAAAATAGCAGCAGCACCATCCTTTATTACAGAATAGGTTTCAATGTCATTGGAGTTCATCGTATTCAATTGCCATTCGGGAACTTCCAATCCATCTACTAAAATTAAAGGACCTCTACCATTAACCGAAAAATCTCCCCTAATCTTTAAATCCATTCCTTCATTACCCGGTCTTGAAGAACCTCTGGTTACTACTAAACCTGGAACCTCACCTTGAAGGGCTAAAGCTGCACTAGAGGTACCTTTACCTTTAATCATTTCTTCGCCTTTCACCTGAGTAACGGCTCCTGTCATTGTCGCCTTTTTTTGCGTACCAAAACCAACAACAACTACTTCTTCAAGTCCCAATGCATCATCTTGCATTACAACATTAATCGTTGATTGAGATCCCACAGCCACTTCTTGGGTTGTCATACCCACAAATGAAAATACCAAAATATTATCATTAGAAATATTGGAAACTAAATAATTCCCATCTATGTCAGTAATCGTTCCTTGTGTGGTACCTTTAACGATCACATTTATTCCCGGGATAGCTTCTCCATTACTATCCACTACTTTCCCTGTCACTGTTTTCTCCTGCGCAAAAATACTGGTAGACGCAGTAACTAAAAAGAAGCACAGCATAATAAAGCCTTTTGCTTTTAATCTTAGATTTTTGGTTTTCATAAAAAAATATATTTGAGTTCTAAATGAATTTTATGATTCAATTCACATTAACTTTAGTTAACACACCACACATAAACAACGCACATAACTCCACATTGATTTACACATATTAACACTTGTTTACATTAACAAATGTAGTTAAGCAAGTAAATAATGGATTTTTCATTTGTCTCAAATAGTATTCTAATTGTTGCAAAATAGTGTACACCTATTATTTTATTAGTAAAACAACACCACAAACACACTATTAAACAAACACATACAGACAATCAATAACACTCATCTATTAACGCAATCATATTAATTGATCTACCCAAAGTGCACAAAATGATCTATAATAGTGGCAAAAACCTGCTATTTCATAACTAATTTCAATCAACCATTGATATCGCAGCTCAAAAACAAGACAATGCTTTATATTATGAAAATTAAATAATCTAATTCGAAGTTCTAATGTATCTGCAGATTTAAGAAGTGTAGTACTAATAAATTTAGAAATCTCATTATAGCGTATCTTGCCCACTATAGTGTTCTAATATCATTTTAAGAGAAGAGTAAAAACGATCAGCCATTGATCATTGCAATATAAAATTCCGTACCACAGCGAAAGTAATTGGAAATATTAATTTAGTGGAGACAAGTCTAAATGGATATATAATTCAAGTATATGTTTTAATTTAGAAACAATAACTTCAACACCACCTCTTACATTAGACTCTATGTTAATAGGAATAACTGGATCATGGAGCGATAAACGCAATAAAAACCAACCATCCTCACTCTCATGTTTACATTGCACCCTGATACCTTCGTAATTTTCAGATACTTTTTCCCAGTCACTGCTCAAATTATTCTCCAAGGCAGCAATAACTGATTGTCCATACGAAATAAAATCTTTTGTTTTTATTTTCAATCTAAACTCTTTACTCTCGATAGGTTTAGGAAGCTCATTTATTAATTGAGACAGCTCTTTATTATGCAACCTCAAGTCAGCCATTTTCATAAGAAGTTTAGCCACTAAAAAAGCTCCATCATCCAAAAAATAGTTTTCTTTTAGGGCAGCATGCCCACTTGTTTCAATAGCCAGCCAGCTTTCTTCTCCGGCTGTATTTAAACGCAGTGACTCATTAATTACATTTTTATAACCACGTTTAAAACGCTTATGTTTTCCTTTCAAATGGGTTTGAATAAACCAAGTCAAACCGTCTGAGGTAATAGAATCTGTAACCACAGTACTACCCGGATGCTCTTCTAACACGATAGCTGATATCAAAGCAATGAGTTCATTTCTATGGATGGAGTTTCCTTGTTTATCCACAATCGCTGAGCGATCTACATCCGTATCAAAGATAATACCCAGATCTGCTTTTTCTCTTATCACTGCATCGCTGATGGATTTCATAGCCACCTCATCTTCAGGGTTGGGAACATGATTGGGAAAGTTTCCATCTGGATCTAAAAACTGACTACCATTTGTATCGGCACCGAGTTTCTCGAGAACCTTCTTAGCAAAGAAGCCTCCAGCCCCATTACCGGCGTCCACAATAATCTTTAGTCCTTTTAAAGGCTGTACTTTATCCACCTTGGATTGCACACCAGAGCGTATTCTATGAACTAGGTGATTTGAATAGGTAGAAATATAGTCCAATTCTTTCACTACACCCGACTCGCTAATGGCGTTTAAATGATCCCGGGCAGCCCATTGTAATATTTCAGTAATATCACTTTTATTGGCTCCTCCTTCTGGTGTAAAAAACTTGAATCCATTTCTATTAAAAGGTAGATGACTGGCAGTAAGCATCACGCCTGCATCAATGCAATAATCTTCGTCCACTGTTGCCATAAACATGGCTGGAGTAGAAGCAATACCACAATCATAAACATCAACTCCAACATGAACCAAGCCTTGTACAAAGGCCTTTTTCAAAGATGGCCCTGTCAAACGAGAATCCGTACCCACAGCCACAGTTAAAGTTAAAGTTGATAGATTTGTTTTATGATGTAACCAATGTGCAAAAGCGCGACCCAGTTTCTCTGCCACTTGACATGTTAAGTTAATTTCTTCACCGGGTATGCCATCCATGGCAACGCCACGAATGTCTGATCCGTTTTGCAGTTTTTTCCAATTGATATGCGTTTTCATCATATGTTTAAATTTATCTTTCAATGGTCATATGGAACTCGCCAGCATGAAGCATACTCCTGTGTGTGCAACAATTCTCATGGCTCTTTTCATATTTTAATTTTTTAATCACCCATAAGTCCCTAATAAACAAACCTATTTCAGGCATATATCCATAAAAGATCCATTACACCCCCCTACAGCTTCTCCCGGGGGTGCATTCGTAAAATCGGCTAAAACTCGATATCATATAACCCTTTGGCATCCTTTTCAAACCACTCAACACTCATATCAGTCATCGGGTGACTTCTAAGGCGTTCTAGAATTTCAAAACTGATGGTAGCAGCCTGACTTCCCATCATACTCACTCTATGCACCTGATCAACGGTTTTAAAGCTTGCAGCTAACACACCTGTCTTTAATCCATAACGCTCAATATTATCCACAATATTACCTACTACCTCAATACCATGAGAAGAAATATTATCCAATCTATTCACGTAAGGAGCTACCCAATCAGCACCTGCCTTAGCCGCTACCAAGGCTTGCTGTTGGGTAAAAATAGCTGTTGCCGTAACATGAATACCTTCCTTCTTGATAAGCGGCATAGCCTTATAACCTTCCTTGGTCACTGGTATTTTAGCAAAGTAATTATCACCCAAGTGATATTTATCCTTATAGGCGATGGCTTCACGCACCATATCTTCTGCCTGATTACTAATCACTTGAACGTGCAACATCCGTTCTCCTACCAAATCTACCAACTGCGGCATGATCACCGACATCGGCTTTTTCTCCATCGCGATAATAGTTGGATTGGTAGTTACGCCTTCTATAGGAAAATAGCTGAACAATTCTTTTAGTTCATCAATATTGGCTGTGTCTGCTAAATAAATCATCTTTTTTTATGCTTTTGAATTATAGATAAAAGACCTTAAAATTAAAGCCCATATTCGTCAAACAAATTACCTGGACTCCAATTCTATTGCTGAATTTAATAATTTAAGGCTTTGGCATTTGCTAACAACAATTCCTCAGCTTCCACACTCCACAGTCCGTTATTACGTTCACATACCTCAGCGAGCAAACAATATACGGCATTATTTTCACCTATTTTCTTAAAATCTGAAATAGCTGTCAGGGGCATTTCTACATGATTATAGATCAATTTTTTACCTCCAGGTATATTGGGCAAGCTCAAGGTTGCATCAATAACAGCATTCATTCCACCAATATGGGTTACCAATCCAGCCGGATCCAATCCTTTACTCATCACGTCCAGTGCCTCTTTCATATCATCGGTGTTACCACCGCTAGTTCCTACCACATGTGTATATGCATAGTGTACATTATAAAAATTCAATGAAGCTTCAAAGTTTGGGTTGGATGGACCAGCAAAGAAATTCAAACAACCATCAAAGCCCAAGATTGCATCCGCTTGCTTAATTACAGGAGCTACAGGCGCAAATACAAACACATCGTTATAGCCCTCGTTCCCAGAAATTTCTTTCAGTTCTTTTTCAGGATCTTTCATCTTACTTGTGTTTATATACTTTAATTCTATTCCCTGAGATACTGCAAAATCCGGCGTATACAATGTGGCAGCTCTATCCAAACGATCTTGGTCTATATCGGTCACCACCAACAAGGATGGTTTTCGATCTTTACGATGCAACACATAATTAATAGCAGCCAAGCCCATAGGTCCAACACCTGCCAAGAGAGCCATTTTTCCTCCATCCACAATTTCCATGTTATGCACATACGAACCCGGTACTGTATGATAATTGGCATGCATGGCGCCAATCACACAAGATAAGGGTTCTGATAAGGAAGCCGGATAAAAACCCTCCCCCTTGTAAGGCAACAAACACCCCAGTTCCATCACCTCATTGGGAATAACCACATAAGTTGCATCTCCTCCAATATGATGATAAGAATAACCTGGGGCACTCAATATACCAACGGGCCCTTCTTTATAATTTAAGGCAGGCTGAATAGAAAATTTATCACCTTCTTTAAATTGTCCTGCCCATTTACTTCCTACCTCCAATAATTCTCCAGCAAATTCGTGACCTATAATCACAGGATGCTGATCCACATTTTGAGGTACTCTTTTGTGATCAGCCCCTTGATTAGACGCCTTAAAAGATGACATACAAAGGCTATCACACACTACCTTAGCCAATATCTCATTATCCTTTATCTCCGGCAATTCAAATTCTTCTAAACGAAGATCTGCCTTTCCATATAATCGTACTGCTTTAGTCTTCATCATTTCCTACATTCATTTTTATATAACACTTTCTCTACCACAATATCCTCTATAGAATCAAAAAGGGTTCCATCCAGATCAAATATGATAGCTTTAATCTCCATATAGTTAATTTAACATAGCTTGACCACCTGTTACTGGAACAGCTTGACCGGTTTCATATTCTTGTTCAATAATGTAATATACAGCACGCATCACATCCAACACTGTGCATCCTCTACCTGCAGGCACCTGCGCTTCATAAAAGGCTTTTACATCCTCAATGGTTTTGGCTCCTTTTACTTTACCAGCATTCAGATATTGTACAAAGAGTCCTTTTTCAGGATCACTCCATAAGGGTCCATCAAAGAAATTACCCGGACAGATGGAGTTAACTTTTATTCTGTTGGGCATCAATTCTAAGGCAAAAGATTGTGTTAGACCAATGCCTCCGAACTTACCTCCTGCGTAGGCAAAATTACGGTTACTCCCTTTCAATCCTGATTTAGAATTGATTTGAATAATATCAGCAAAATATCCGTCACGATAGGCTGTTTGTAATTTCAAGACAGGGGCCGCATATTTTGCGCAATTAAAATAACCTGTATAGTTTACTTTGGTCATAAATTCAAAATCCTCGGGGGTCATCTCATCAAGTCCACCAGCGCGCAATACTCCGGCATTAGATATAAAAACATCAAAGCCACCAAACTCAGATACCGCCTCGTAAATTAGATTCTGAACCGAAAGAGGACTAGAGACATCGACCTTAACAAAAAAAGCTTTGTTAGTACGGCACATCTTATTCATTTCCACCGCATACTCCTTCCCTTTCTCTTCGTTTAAATCGGCAATAACTACGTTGGCACCATCTTGCACCATAAGCTTAACCAGACCACCTCCAAAACCTTGGGCTCCACCTGTAACAAGCACAGTTTTTCCAACAGCTCGTCCCTCCTGCTCAGGATGCGATTCCGGTTCAATTCCTCTTAATAAACAATCAACTTTATAACTTGTTTCAGCAACCGCTACCATACCCATACCATTCAAATAAACCAATTGTGGTAGGGAATGATGCGCTGCTTTAAAATCCTGTATTTTAGCTATCAGCTCTGTAATAATCTCCGTTACAAGCTCCTTTTCTTCCAATATTAGATCTGCTCCGGAAGAATCGGACTGCACACTTATTTTTGCTACCTTCACTTTATCTTCAGATAGTAGCATTCTAAGTGCTGGAAGTATTTCCGTTAATTTTTCACTAAATGTCATATGATTATTTCAATTATTATATTTCTATTCTGCAAAATATTTACTTATCACCCCATGTCCCAACTCTACAAAAGGTTGCAGACTATTGCCATTTCTTTCTCCGCTCTCTTTCACATAGCCCTCTTCTCCTTTCGACTTTAAATACTGATGAGCCGCCACCACGCAAGCACCTTTATACGACAGCTCTTTCAGTTCATCATCTAAATCAATGTGCCCTCTTGTTTCCACCTTCATGGGAATCATATCCGGACTATTATGCTCTGTTCCAAAGGTCACCAAGACTTCATTTTTCCAAAAAAAACCAGCATACTCTTTTAATAATCTCAGGTCATTTCTATTGGGAATAAACTCAATAGAATGAACGTTTCTGGCTTTCAATTCCTCCAACAGCGCTTCCTTATTTCTTTCAAATGCAGTATACTCACCCTCCAGATTATCAGCTAACAAAGGATAGGTAGGTATACCACCAGCATGAAGAATCATTTTTTTTATTAAATCAATAGGCAAGAAAGCCTTCGTATTTTCTTCAACAAAAGCTTTTTTCCCAGCTTTAAAAAGCATATTTCGTATTTCGTTTTCTACAGCTGCGTTATTTCCCATATAAACCTTAGGAGCCTGACCATACAGTTTTTCAAAAAAAACGGCTCTATCATCAAGTGATGAATATTTTTCAAACACCTGAATACGAAGCGCTTTTGCAATATGTCTTTCCCGCACCAAGTCGACGGCGTACTTTTCGAATATCTCCCTCATACTTAGCACAATATCCGCCCCTATATCCTTGAGCAGGACATTTGTTTTATCCATCATCTGCCCCACCCTAGTAATTATTTCTTGTTTAATCTCATTCACTTGACTCGCATACGGCTCATCCATTTTTGGAGGAAAAAACAAACCTTTTCCAGATAAATAAACACGTCCCGGATTTCCCGGATCGTTCAACCTCAAACCCTTTTCCTTGTCCTTTTGGTTTAAACCAATAAACTCAATATTAAACAAGGGAAAAATATTATTGACACGAGCCAGGTAACTAAACTCTTCATATCCGTCCGTAGAATAAAAATCGTTAATCCCCAATATACGAACCCCCTGTTCTTTGGCCAATTGAAATATTTCAGAAATATCTTTAAAAGCACTAAAGGAATAAGGTGTATGCAAATGTGCATTCACATTGTATATAGACCGATCCTTTTGCTTACCAATCCATTCTAATAATTGCAATTTTTCGGGTAGTGTAGATAGATTTTGCATGATTTAAAATTTGTATCAGATATTACATAACATAAGATTTCTGAAGGGCACATCCTTTACCATCGTTGAATTAACTACTGGTAACAAGCGCTTTCGACACCTAATCATGCCCGTTTTATTATTTAATGACGAATATATTTTCTAATGCACCTTCGGGATTAAACGCCCAACTTACCCCTGCGGATCATTTCGGCGTTAGTGAAATTATTTTTAACTACATGTCCCTTTAAGGGAACCATTTTTTCATGTATAGCATCCAACATCCATTCCTTGCAAGGAAAGAAGAACTCTTCTAACTCATAGGCCGGTGTAATCCAATTACGAGAGCCCACCACTACAGGAGGAGCATCCAGTTCATCAAAGGCTAATTCTGTAATTTTCTGAGCCATATCTTTCAAGAACGATCCTCGTTCATTGGCATCACTGGTTAAAAGAATGCGTCCTGTTTTTTTCAAGGAGGCAATTATCGGCTCAAAATCAAATGGTACAATTGTCCTGGCATCGATTACTTCAGCCGACATACCATATTTCTCTTCCAATTCATGAGCAGCTTCCAATGCTCGGTATAAGGTAGCACCCACCGATAATATGGTAACATCATCACCTTTCTTTTTCACATCCGGCTCACCTAATGGAATCTCATAGTATGTCTCAGGAACGCCTCCTTGATGAAACTGTTCTCCCACATCATATATTCTTTGGCTTTCAAAAAACACGACGGGGTCAGTTCCCTGAAGGGCTGTATTCATCAGGCCCTTAGCATCATAGGGTGTAGCTGGAAAACATACTTTCAATCCTGGAATATGCGCCACCAGCGATGACCAATCTTGAGAGTGCTGTGCACCATACTTTGAACCTACCGATACCCTAATAACCACAGGCATTTTAATCACATTACCTGACATAGCCTGCCACTTAGGTAATTGATTAAACACTTCATCACCACAACGCCCCAAGAAATCACAATACATAATTTCAGGAATCACCCTTCCACCACACATCGCATACCCTATGGAAGTGCCAATAATGGAAGCCTCTGAAATGGGCGAGTTAAACAAGCGTTGATATGGTAAGGCTTCTGTTAAGCCACGATAAACGGCAAAAGCACCTCCCCAATCACGATTCTCTTCACCATAAGCTACTAGCGTAGGATCCTTATAGAAACGATCTATAATAGCTTCAAACAAACCATCTCGCAATTGGTATTGCTTAATTTTTGAAAATGGTTTACCATCTTTATCAAAAGCAAACCTTTCCTTTTTTGCAATCTGCTGCACCCGAGGATTCTCTTCCATAGGATGATTCACCTCCACCTTGCGATCTTCCATCTTATCCATGCTTTCATTGGAAAACATCATATCTCCGATTAATTCCGGATGCTTCACCAAATCCATTCTAGGAGAAACGTCCTCATCGATAGCCAGCGTCATAGAATATTTCATCAATTCCACAATATCAAACTCGATGGCATTCAGTTCTTCCTGCTGGGCAATGCCGGCTTTTATTAATTCTTTACCATAGGAAGCAATACAGTCCTGCGCTTCCCAGGCTTCAATTTCTTCTTTTGAACGATACGAAGAGGCATCGGATGGAGAATGTCCACTGTAACGATAGGTCAACACATCCAACAACACAGGTCCCTTCTTCTCTTTCAGCACTTTCATCTTACGCTTATAGGCATCAATAACTGCTAATGGGTTATAGCCATCCACCCGTTCTGCGTGCAAACCATCACGATTAACACCTGCCCCAATACGAGCGGCCATATCGTATCCCATGGTTTCTCCGCAGGTCTGTCCACCCATACCATATTGGTTATTCATAATATTAAAGATAATAGGCAGTCCTCCCTTATAAGCCCCTTCCCACAATTGCTGGAACTGATCCATGGAAGCAAAAGCTAAGCCTTCCCAAACCGGACCACAGGCCATGGCAGCATCCCCAATATTGGCCACAACAATTCCTTCTTTCTGATTTACCTTTTTATAGAGTGCAGCACCTACAGCTATATCGCCCGATCCTCCTACAATGGCATTATTAGGATATACCCCCAATGGAGTAAAAAAAGCATGCATCGATCCACCCAATCCTTTATTAAAACCTGTTTCGCGAGCAAATATCTCTGCCAATGTCCCATACACCAAAAATCGTCGAGCCAACGACTTGGTATCACCTGTATGGTTTTTAGATACAATACGGAGTATGGTACCATCAAAGAAATTCTCCATCATTTCCATCAAGTCATCATCCGACATTTTAGAAATAGCAGACATGCCCTTGGCTAATATCTCACCGTGCGAACGATGAGAACCAAAGATAAAATCCTTCGCCCCTAAATGGAAAGCCATTCCTACAGCCGCTGATTCCTGCCCAATAGAAAGGTGAGCGGGTCCTGGATGGTTATACTCAATTCCATGATATTCACCCCGTATCTTAATAAGGTTCAGCATGGTTTCAAACTGACGGATCAAGGCCATATCGTGGTAAATACCCACTAACTGTTCTTTGGAATAATTTACTTTTTCTTCTTCAATGGTTTTATCATATTGATTTACCGGAATATCTTTAAATATAATTTTTCCAGATTTTCTGACCTGCACAGGATCAATAAATTGTGACTTTGGCATTTCTTTATAATTTAGATAAGAGGTAAGAATATTTTTATAAAAAAAAGCTTACCCTATTTATTAAACGAATAACAATAATATACTTTACAACAAGAGCTAGTGTCCAAAATCAAACACTGTTTCCTTAAATATCTCAGAAACGGTAGGATGTGGAAACACTACCTCTTCCAACTCTTTAAGCGTAAGTTCAGCCTCAATAGCCATACAAGCACCATAGATCATTTCACTGGATGGATTACCCAACATATGCACACCTAAGACCTCACCATATTTTGGGCCAACCAATACCTTACACATACCGGATCCACCCTCATTTTCGGCCAAAAAACGTCCCGAGTATGCCATGGGAAGTTTAGCTATTTTATACGCTATCCCCTTTGCCTTGGCCACTTCTTCACTAATACCCACTCCTGCAATTTCAGGATTGGTATACACCACTGCCGGTATAGCATGATAACGCATTTGGTCTTTTCTCCCACATAAATTATTTACTACAACCTCTCCCTCTCGGCTGGCCGTATGCGCTAATAACGAAAATCCCGTTACGTCACCAGCCGCATACACATTGGGTATATTCGTTCTCATTTTCTCATCTACCTTTATGCCTCCTTTATGCAATTCAATATTTAAATTTTCAAGACCATAACCTTCTATCACTGGTTTACGTCCAACACTCACCAATATTTTTTCAGCAGAAACAGTATGTACAGTTCCATCCTTCTGAAAAGTGACATGATTGCCATCTACCTTAGTTACTTTAGATTGTAGATTAAACTCAATACCCTTTTTAGCATACATCTGCCTAAGCATTCCGCTCAACTCTACATCCATGCCTCCCAGTATCTCATCCATCATCTCCACCACGGTAACTTTTGCTCCCAGACTGTTAAAAAAACTGGCAAACTCCATCCCAATAACACCACCACCAATAATCACCAAAGATGCTGGTCTCTGTTTCAGTTGTAATATTTCACGATTAGTAAGTATCACATCACTTAGGTTATCCAATCCGGGTATAGGGGGAATAAAAGCCTCCGATCCCGTGCATATCAGCAAGTTTGAAGCTATTATATCTTCTTGAGAAGTAGTAATTTCAATGCCCTGTTGCGTACGACCTTTGATAATAGCTTTGTCATGAATGGTTTTCACCTTAAACATTTTCATCTTGGCGCCAACACCCCCCACCAACTTATTCACCACTTTCTGTTTTCGACTCATCATTTTCGAAAAATCAAAGCCTACCTCTTTGGCCTCAATGCCATATTTGACTCCCCCAAAAGCATTATCATAAAGCTTGGCACTATATAACAATGTTTTGGTAGGTATACACCCTTCATTTAAACAGACACCACCCAACGCTTTCTTTTCTATTAAAACTACTTTTAATCCCTTGGCCCCGGCCCGCTCTGCAGCCACATATCCACCAGGCCCTCCACCAATGATTGCTAAATCATACATATATTTCATTTTTACAGTCATTAAGCAGGGATAGAATAAGGAGTCTATAGCTCCCTATCCTGAAATCCCATCTTTCTAAAAACTATTTACGAATCAAAAATCTATTTCCATTTTCTCTACTTCTATGGCTATTTGTTTTAAAAAACGAGTAGCCATTCCTCCATCTAATGCTTGATGATCATAAGTAAGACTTAATCCAATGTAAGGAACAAAACCATAAACACCTCCACCTAAATCTGCAGGTCGTGGAACGATAGTATTAACACCCAGTATCGCGACTTGAGGCAGATTAATAACCGGAGTAAACATTTCCACTCCATAATTTCCTAAGTTAGAAACGGTAAACGAGGCAGCTTCAGACGCCAATAATGATGGATCTACACTTCCCTGTCGACAGGACTCTGCTACTTCCTTAAACTGTCGCGAAAGACCCGCAATAGATAAATCATCAGCATTCTTAATCACCGGCACCATCAATCCACGATCTGTATCTACAGCCAAGCCCAAGTGGACTTTATTAAAATACTTCACACTATCACCTAAAAAATGTGCGTTGGCATCAGGAAACTTCTTTAGAGCCTTGATAACAGCCAGACATACCATATCATTAATGGTAATATTAGGCGCCCCTTCCTTGGCTTTTACTTGTTGTCTAAGTTTCATAATGCGACGTGCATCTGCACCTAAATGATGCGTGAGTTGCGCTGAATTTTGCAAGGAAGCATGCATGGCTTTTGCAATCAACTTACGTATATGTGGTAATTTCCTAATCTCATAATCTTCGGCATACACAGGATTGGTAGAAGTCAAATCCACCGCTTTCACCGTACCGGCCAACCCCGATCCGTTCCTTTCCCCTTGTAAACCTTCCGCTCTAGCCACTTCTTTTGCCAACGGTGTCATTTTAGTCCGAGACGCCAAATAGGCTTGTATATCCCTCTCTATCACCCGGCCTTCCGGACCTGTTCCTACAATTGCTTCATATGCAACAAGCTCTTTATCTGCTATTTTTTTTGCACGGGGAGAAATCTTCACCTTTTCACCTGCAACAACATCTTTACTTTGAAACTCCTTTACCTCTTCAACAACCACCTCATTATCAATAGGAATTTCCTCCACTGCCCCCTCGTTTAATACAGTAGTATTTCCGGGTTTATATTCCTCTATACTTTCTCCAGCCATACCTATTACAGCAATATTTTGCAAAACAGGAACTTCATCCCCTTCGACACAAAATACAGCTAAAAGAATACCTTCTTCGGTGGCCTCTTCTTCAAATGATGCCTTATCGGTTTCATATGCAAACAACATATCGCCTTTTTTAACTTCGTCTCCTACCTTTTTATACCATTCGGTAAATATGCAGGATTCAACGGACTGCCCTTGTCGGGGCATTATAACAACTGTAGCCATTTCTTAAAATATTTTACATCAAATTTAATTACCTCAACTTGTATTTACAAGTTAATATCAATAAAAAGCATTAACTCTTCGTATTCAATAGTTTAAACTATTTTACAAGTTACTTGTATATACATTTAAAATAACCTATCTTTACAAAACAAACAGTTAAAAGAGCATCAAATGACAAACAGGATACTGTTTAGAATAACTGAATGAGTGAAATATTTTAGTACTTTGACGCTTCCCAAAAAGAATGATTAATTTTGGCACTCTTATCGAGATATAAAGAAGAAACATGATCAATAAAAAAGGATTACCTCCATACAAAGTGGTATATGAAATATTACGCAAACGCATTACCGATGGCATCTATCAAAAAGGAGATATTCTCCCATCCGAAAACGAACTGTGCACCACCCATGAAGTAACCCGACCAACGATACGTAAAGCGTTAGACAGGCTGGTGCACGAAGGTTACATTAGAAAAAAACAAGGAAAAGGAAGCATTGTACAAGGACAACCGCACGGCGTAGGAATCTTATCACTCTCAGGAACAACTTCAGCCATTGGGAAAGAGAATCTTCAGACAAAAATAATCATTAAGCCACATTTGGAAAAATTTGAAGATAAAGCTTTTGGTTTTCCATTGCAAACGATTGAAAAAGAAGTAGGCTGCTACCGACTAGAACGTCTGCGCATTGTCAACAACAATCCGGTCTTCTACGATATCACACTCATTCCCA
This sequence comes from Saccharicrinis fermentans DSM 9555 = JCM 21142, assembly GCF_000517085.1. NCBI lineage: Bacteria > Pseudomonadati > Bacteroidota > Bacteroidia > Marinilabiliales > Marinilabiliaceae > Saccharicrinis > Saccharicrinis fermentans. Next base: position 1,924,924 of record NZ_KI912107.1, read on the forward strand.
ACATAAACATCCCGCGTTTTGCCAATAGAAATTTTGAAAACCGCTCCCTATTTGGCATTATGCGCAAAGCCTACCAAATTGAAGTAACCGGAGGAGAGCAAAAGCTATTGGCCATTTCAGCCGACGAAAAACTACAAGAATACTTCAGACTTAAATCAGAACAGCCAATACTCAGGCTCGACCGAAAAATGGAAACCAATAAAGAAGGCTTTTTCTTTTACAGCCAGGTATATTGTAACACAGCCGATTACGGCTTATACGGCACTTTTTGATTCCATCCCAATTCGACCGAGCTACTCACCAAGCACCCTTATTTTATCCCGTACTCCTTTCGGTATTTAGCCGGCGCTATACTAGTAAGCTGTTTAAATATTCTGGAAAAATGATATCTATCGGCAAACCCTGTTTTTACGGCCACTTCATCGATTGACATATTAGAGTGATGCAATAGAATACATGCCTTATCAATTCTTTTTCTTTTCACATATTTTTGAGGAGACACACCTATTTCTTCAGTGAACAAACGAGTAAAAGCATTGGTTGCCAATCGCGCCCTATTGGCCAATATCTGATTATTTAACTCTCTACCCACATTCATCTCCACATAATTTAACACCTCCAATATTCGATGATTTTTGGTTACCAAATCCCAACTTTCTTCGGGCAGCTCAGCCAGCAGATCACCAATTAAGGATTGAATAGCCAAGCTTGAATAAAAACTAAAACGTGCATTCTCGTAATTCAGATGCCTTTTAATAATCTGCAATTTTTCCCTCAGATGCTCCGTTAAGTCGAAAATATAAATACCTGGTGAAATATTATCATAAGGCATCCCAATATTAAAATGGATAAAAAGATGCAATATATACTGATCACTCAAATCTTTCATTTCCGCCAAACGAGCGCTCACCCTCCCCCCCTTCAAAGAATAGCCTATTTCTGGAATTTTATGATCATACATACGGGTAGCATAAGCTGTATTGGGAGCAATCATCACCACCTTATCGGGCGTTAATGCATATTCCTTACCATCATACATCACCATAGCCCCCTGATAACTATTATGATATATACGCCAATAAGGAAATGACAACTCTTTAAATTCCCAATGCTGCAACCACCAATACCGGCAACAATGCAATTGTAGATTATAACGAGGAAACAACTGTATTATATCAGACGGATCACCCTTATCTGGTATTTTCTTTAAAGCATCCATGGGCACAATGTTTAAAACAGATACAAATATACAACAATTGAACATTTACTTAATACCTAAAGGATCACATTTTTGTAAGGTAAAATAATACGATCAGTCACATTAAAATAATATCTACAAAAATGGCAAACAGATTAATTGGCGATTTACCGAAAGTAGGAATCAGACCGGTAATCGACGGAAGAGAAAATGGAGTACGTGAATCCTTAGAAACACAGGTAATGGATCTCGCAAAAGCAGCTGCTCAGTTTATCGAAGAAAACCTAAGGTTTCCTAGTGGTGAAAAAGTAGAATGTGTAATTGCCGACACATGTATTGGAGGTGTAGCCGAGGCAGCTATGTGTGCCAATAAATTCAAAAAAGAAGGCGTAGGCGTATCTCTTACGGTAACTCCTTGTTGGTGCTATGGAACCGAAGTGATGGATACAGATCCTTTATTGCCTAAGGCTGTTTGGGGATTTAATGGTACCGAGCGCCCCGGAGCAGTATATTTAGCTGCCGCACTGGCTGGCTACACCCAAAAAGGACTACCTACCTTTGGTATCTATGGACGCGATGTGCAAGATGCAGGTGACACCACCATACCTGCCGATGTTCAGGATAAGCTACTTCGCTTTGTAAAATCAGCACTTGCGGTGGCACAAATGAACGGTAAATCATATCTATCATTAGGGTATAGCTCCATGGGCATTGCCGGATCAATGGTAGATAGTAACTTTTTTCAGGACTATTTAGGTATCCGTACCGAATTCGTTGAGTCTGTAGAAATTTTGCGTCGTATCGACCAAGGAATCTATGACGAAGAAGAGTTCCAAAAAGCACTGGCATGGACAAAAGAAAACTGTAAAGAAGGGGAAGATAGAAATAATCCGGAAGACCAAATAGATCAAGCACAGAAAGAGGTAGAATGGGAGTTGGTTATTAAAATGACTTTGATTTGCCGGGATATGATGATTGGCAATCAAAAACTAATTGACAAAGGATATAGAGAAGAAGGACTGGGTAGAAACGCCATTTTAGGTGGTTTCCAGGGACAACGCCAATGGACTGATTATAAACCAAATGCAGACTTTACTGAAGCGATTTTAAATTCTTCTTTCGACTGGAATGGTATACGTCAAGCCTTTGTTTTTGCAACTGAAAACGATAGTCTCAACAGTGTATCTATGTTATTTGGGCACCTACTGAGTAATACAGCTCAAATATTTTCTGATGTTAGAACATACTGGAGCCCCGATGCCATAAAACGTGTTACCGGCAAAGAACTAACAGGACTTGCAAAAGGTGGTATCATCCACTTAATCAATTCTGGTTCTACCACATTAGATGCAACCGCACAACAAAGAGATGCAGACGGCAATCCTGTTATGAAACCATTCTGGGAAATAACAGAAGAAGAAGCACAAAAATGTTTAGATAATACAGTATGGCCCCCTGCTAACCGGGGATATTTTAGAGGAGGCGGTTTTTCTTCTTTATTTAAAACGGAAGGAGAAATGCCTGTTACCATGTGTCGTTTAAATATGGTCAAAGGACAAGGGCCTGTGCTTCAGATTGCGGAGGGATGGACCGTTGAGTTACCAGAAGACATCCATCAGGTATTGAACGAAAGAACCGACCCAACCTGGCCAACAACCTGGTTTGTACCCAGAACCAATGGAGAAGGTGCTTTTAAAGATGTATATTCAGTTATGGCTAACTGGGGAGCAAATCACGGAGCTATTAGTTACGGACATATTGGTGCCGACCTGATTACTTTGGCCTCCATGCTCCGCATACCCGTGAATATGCACAATGTGTCGGAAGACAAAATATTCCGTCCTAGCGCATGGTCTGCATTTGGTGAGGATAAAGAAGGATCTGATTATAGAGCTTGTGCCACCTATGGGCCATTATACGGCATGAAATAATTTTAATTTTAAAACCAATAATCTACCACGGACTTTCTTAAGGCAACATTATCCAGTTTAAATACAGGGCAAAAAATTGATAATGAACCAATCGTAGTATTGACAAATGCGCTTAAGAAAGTCCTGCTTAGATACTCTGATATGCATAAAAAAGATATAGCAATAGTTTTTGACTGTGGCGCCACTAACGTTCGGGTAATCGCAATGGACAAGACCGGCAACATATTAGCCTCACATGCCATGCCCAACGAAACTGATGAAGATCCTTATTTTCCGGGAGGTAGAATATGGGATTTGGAAAAATTATGGAGCAAGCTATGTAAAGCTGCAAAAATTGTTACCGGAGAAATTGATACAGAACGTATTATTGGTACTACCGTCACCACTTTTGGAGTAGACGGAGCCTTTACGGACAAAAAGGGTGAGATACTTTATCCAGTTATTTCATGGCAATGCCAACGTACTGCACCTATCATGAATCACATCGATAAATATATACCACTGGAAGAGGTATATAAGTGCAGTGGCGTATACCCTTATGCATTTAACACCATCAATAAAATGATCTGGTTTAAAGAAAACAGACCGGACATTATTGAAAAAGCGCATCGTTTTTTATTTATACCTTCATTATTAATCCACAAATTAACCGGATCGTTACTAAACGAATCCACCATGATGGGCACCTCCATGATGGCTGATTTAAAAAAACGAGATTTTTCTAACAAAATATTAAAAACATTACACCTAGATAAAGAGATATTTGGACCCATTGCCAATCCGGGTGACAAAGCCGGTGAAGTAACACTGGAGTCATCTCAAATTACAGGTATTCCCCAAGGCACTCCTGCATTTTTAGCTGGTCATGACACTCAGTTTGCCATATTTGGATCCGGAGCGCAGTTAAATCAACCAGTATTAAGTTCGGGCACTTGGGAAATATTGATGACCCGAAGTAAATCTTTCTCAGCATCACAACACGACCTAGCCAACAACTTAACAACCGAAGCAGACTCAATACCTGATGTATACAACATTGGACAAAACTGGTTAGGCTCTGGCGTACTGGAATGGTTCTCTCGCAATTTCTATCCCGAATTAACAGGAGATCAACTATACCAAAAAATGATCAAAGATGCAGAACAAGAACTTCCCGGAGCACAAGGCATTACAGTAGACCCTGCATTTTACGATGATGGATCCAGCGTAAATTCAGGTACCATCACAGGCTTGACCATCGGTACAAAAAGAGGACAACTATACCGGGCTTTTCTGGAGAGCCTCGCCTTCAGGCTGCGTGAAGGACTTGAAGCACTAGAAACAGCCGGAAACTTTAAAGCAGAAAGAATTATATGCGTAGGCGGTGGGTCCAAGAACAAGTTATGGAACCAACTACGAGCCGACATTTGCAATACCCCTATTCAACTAATTGATCAAAAAGAAACTACAGTATTGGGAGCATCTATGTTTGTATTTGCCGGAGCGGGCATTTTCAAATCTGCCGAAGAAGCACGTAAAAACATCACTTACAACCCTCAGGTAATTTACCCTTCCGACAACAGAAAAGTATACGACCAACTGTATAGCAACTATTTAACCTTTAAAAAATCAATCTAAATCATGTCAACTCAAATTAAAGTTGTTGAAAAAAAATATCTCGTTCCCTTTATCATTATTACTAGTTTGTTTGCCTTGTGGGGTTTTGCCAATGATATTACCAACCCCATGGTAGCCGCATTTAAAACGGTCATGGAGCTCACGAACACCAAAGCAACGCTGATACAATTTGCTTTTTATGGTGGATACACCACGATGGCTATACCTGCAGCCTTATTCGCACAAAAATATAGCTATAAAAAGGGTGTCTTACTGGGCTTAAGCTTATATGCCACAGGTGCTTTATTATTTTATCCGGCAGCCCAGTTACAAATGTTTGGCTTTTTTGTCGGATCATTGTATATATTAACATTTGGCCTTGCATTTCTAGAAACAACATGTAACCCTTTTATTCTTTCTTTGGGAGCCAAAGAAACAGCTACACGTCGTTTAAATCTGGCTCAATCCTTTAACCCTATGGGATCTTTTTTAGGGATGATTGTGGCAGCCAGGTTTGTCTTGGCCAACTTAAATGCAGATAAACATTTTGATAAAGCAAATAATAAAATTGAATTCTCAACCTTAAATGAAGCAACAAAAGCAATGGATAGATTACATGATTTAGCTGTAATCAGAGATCCCTATGTTGCCTTAGGTCTAGTAGTACTAGCCATGCTAGTGGTGATTGCTGTGGTTAAAATGCCCGACACTGCCCATCACGAACAAATACACCCACTCCAGTCCATGAAGAGACTGATGAAAAACAAGGTATATAGAACTGGCGTAATTGCACAAATAGCTTATGTGGCTGCTCAAATCATGTGCTGGACATTTATCATTCAGTATGCTGAGAATTTAGGACTAAGCAAAGAAGCAGGGCAGTACCATAATATGGTTGCCATGGGAATGTTCATTCTCAGCCGTTTAGTCAGTACATTTATTTTAAAATACGTCAATGCCAGTAAGTTATTAATGTGGTTCGCCATTGGAGGCATAACAACTACAGCAGGTGCTATTTTAATAGTTGGCTTACCCGGCTTATACTGCTTAGTTGCCACATCCATATTTATGTCATTAATGTTCCCTACTATCTATGGTATTGCATTGGGAAACGTTGGTCAGGATACCACATTAGGATCTGCCGGTCTTGTGATGGCTATTGTTGGAGGCGCTATTATGCCAATGTTACAAGCTATGATTATGGATTTAAAAACGGTTGGACCCTTACCTGCGGTTAATGCATCCTTTATCTTGCCTTTATTGTGCTTTGTAGTGATTGCATTATACGGAAAGTACTCTTATACAATATTAAATAAATAATAAATCATTCATTAAAAAACAAGACAATGTCTGTTAGAAATTTAAATTTATTACATCCTCGTGATCAAATTATTATGATCATCAACAGGATATATCAAAAAGGTTTAACCACAACATCAGGAGGCAATATCTCCATTATGGATGAAAGCGGCGATATGTGGGTTACACCTTCGGGAGTGGACAAAGGTTCATTGAAACCCAGCGATATTATGTGTGTAAAGGCAGACGGAACAATGGTTGGTCCACACAAACCTTCCATGGAATATCCTTTTCATAAGGCTATCTATTCGGAACGTCCAGATATAAAATCAGTAGTACATGCCCATCCACCAGCCCTAGTAGCCTTTAGTATTGTTCGACAAATACCCAATACCAATGTGATCCCACAGGTAAAGCAAGTTTGTGGCCCGATTGGATACGCTAAATATGCCATTCCAGGAAGTAGTGATTTGGGAGATTCCATCTCAGAACAATTCCAAAAGGGTTTTGATTCTGTCATCATGGAAAACCATGGTGCTGTTGTGGGTGGAAAAAATGTAATCAAAGCCTACGAACGCTTTGAAACACTGGAATTTGCATGTAGAACACTGATCAATTCAAAGATTATTGGTGAACCCCAATTCCTAACTGAGGAACAAATATTTGGTTTTAACAACCAGATACCTACAGATCATCCCAAAATGGAAACCGTCACACATACGTCGGACGAAAAGGAACTACGCCAACAAATAAAAGATATGGTACGTCGTGCTTGTGATCAAGGATTGATGATGAGTACTTATGGAACCATATCGGTGCGTTGGAAAGGAAATGACTTTTTAATTACACCAACCGACGCCACAAGATGGGATTTGCAAGCTAACGATATTGTACAAGTAAAAGGTGGACTCTGCGAACCTAACAAAGTTCCCAGTCGTTCTACATGGCTACACCAAAAAATTTATGAGATGAATCCGGAAATAAATGCGATCATCTTAACTCAACCAGAATATTTGATGGCTTACGGTGTTGCTCACAAAAAGGTAGATGTCAGAACTATTCCCGAGAGCTGGATATTCTTACAAGATATGGAAAATGTACCCTTCGGGTCACATTTTTTAAGTAACGATACCATACCTCAAAAAGTATCTGCAGCTAATCCAGGAGTAATCATAGAAAATGATTCCGTACTCATGACCGGTAATTCACTTTTGCAAGCATTTGATCGTTTAGAAGTTGCTGAATTCAGTGCTAAATCACTGGTAATGGGAACATCATTAGGAGCTTTTGCCCCAATGAATGAAAATGAAATTGACGATTTACGTAAAGCATTCTTTTAATAAACTAAAGAGCCTCTTCATTAAAAGGAGGCTCTTTTACGATTAGCACTCCAAAATAAACAAGCATGTTAGAAAAAAGAAGAATCTATTTACCACCATTAAGTTTGGTAGGCCCAGGTGTAATCGCCGATTTGGCTGAAGAAATTAAGGACTTAAATTGCCATAAAGTACTTATTGTGACCGACAAGATCTTAAATGAACTTGGTGTTGTCAAAAAAGTCACTGATTTATTAGACACCCAGAAAGTAAATTATGTAATTTTTGACGAAGTTAAACCCAACCCTACCTGTGCCAATGTAAATGATGCCTTAGCTGTATTCAAAGAAAACGGCTGTGATTATATTCTTACTATAGGAGGCGGTTCTCCTCAAGATTGTGGTAAAGCAGTGGGTATTTTAGCCACCAACGGTGGAGAGATTAAGGACTACGAAGGAATTAATATCTCAAAGAAAAAAGCAATTCCTACGGCTGCCATTAACACAACCGCAGGAACAGCAAGTGAGGTAACCATCAACTATGTGATTACCGACGAGGAACGTAAAGTTAAAATGGTAATGGTGGACAAAAACTGTTTGGTTTCAATTGCCGTTAATGATCCTGAACTGATGCTCAATAAGCCAGCTCCTTTAACTGCAGCAACAGGCATGGATGCCTTAACCCACGCCATTGAAGCATATGTCTCGGTTGGAGCATTCCCATGGTCTGATCATATGGCTTTGTATGCCATTGAATTGATTGCAGAAAGCCTTCGTGATGCTGTAAAGGATGGTAAAAACCTGGAAGCTCGCAGCAAAATGGCTTGGGCACAATTTATTGCCGGACAGGCATTTTCTAACTGCGGACTAGGATTTGTTCACTCAGCTGCTCACCAATTAGGAGGACAATACAATACGCCTCACGGTGTAGCCAATGCGGTTTTATTGCCACATGTGGAAAGGTTCAACCTCTCTGCTTGTCCTGAAAAATTTGCTAAAATAGCAAAAGCGATGGGTGTAGATACCTCAACAATGAGCACCGAAGAAGCAGCTGAATCAGCACTAGACGCAATTTCACAGTTATCGAAAGACGTTGGAATACCGTCCGGCATTAAAGAACTTGGGGCTAAAGCTGAAGATTTTGAATTAATGGCTAAAAATGCTCTGGCGGATGTTTGTACCGGAGGAAACCCCAAAGAAATATCTTTAGAAGATGCAATGGCAATTTATGAAAATGCCATGTAAAGCTAGAATCACTTTTTTTTCATTATAGTTTTTTTCTATTTTAATCCCTGAGAAACGATTGAACACGCTTTTTTCTCAGGGATTTTTTCTTACTAAGTAAAAATAAGGCTAGTAAATGTGGCAAGGATATTTACACTAATTGCTTTGTCGTGATCCATTACACCACACAACAGACGCTTAATTAGTGGCTGCAAGAAAACGACCATTTTTTCTGTCTTTGATAAGAAAGCTTCAAAGACAAGGCTTTCGATATTTTTGAAACCAAGGAGTTTACTGATTGTAAATGACTGTTTCAAAAATGAGAATAACGCAGTATTTGGAGTTTTCTTGCAAAGACTAATTAATAACTTACCTTATCTCATGTATTTTTTACGTAATTCATTTACCTTCTCATGCGCATTTTGAGCAATATGTCTTTTGAAATTTTGTGTGTATAAAGTAGCCAAGGAGTCGTACCTTGAGGGTAGTTTTTTATAGTTAGCCCAAGCTTTATCATAAGCCTTTATCCATTTCACAACCGCCTTGTCATTACCTGTCGCTTCGGCATAGGACATATATACCAATGTTCGATAAATTTCATACAATTCTAAGCCATATAGAGCTGAACCAATTGCATGTTGACGTGACTCTTCATTTTCCCAATGAATACTTTTGGCCAGCTTCACAATTTTCTTCCACATAGCAACCGACTCATCCTTTTGTTTCAGGTTTCGCATTTGCGCTATTTCATTCTGAGGGGTCTTCGGCCAAGAAATACCCTGATCCCTTGTCCACCATGTATCCATATCACGATAAGTAGTATTTCGACCACGTACCACCGCATCAGCCGAGAGCAAACAAAGATTTCTAAATTTGGCCACATCATCACCTTTAAGATGAATACGTTCTGTGGCATATCTATTTAAGATATGTTCCTCTGTTTGTTTCGTATCATTTGCCCATTGTGCCATAACCCACGCATTTACATCACACCACATCTCATTTTTTATGTAGGGTCCATTCCAGCCCCCTCCTCTGGTCCACGTCCAAATACCAGCATATAAATCAGGTCGTTTCTCCACAAATTCAGCAAGACTATTTATCATTTCCTCAGGCATGCGTTCATGTTCTTCAAAACCATTGATCACTCCATTGGCTATGTAATTAGGGTAAGCTCCCTTACCTTCGTACTCACGAGCACACTGTACTTCTATTATTTGCTTATGACGCCCCTGTCCGATCACCTTACTAAACGGATTGCCTCTATGAAAATCACCCTCGCAATGTTTAATACTGATGGTTAAGTTCCGGTGAGGTTCAATCGCGGCATTCACCTTCAAATAAGTGTTCAAATTAACATCAAAAGATCGCCATGTACGAAAAATTAGTTGCTTATCTCTTTGCACACAAATCTCTTCACGCAATATTTTCATCAGAGGAATGATGGTATTATCTGCGTCTTGTCTATTCTGAATAGCCCCCCTATGATAGGGCGCATCATGAAGATAAGTTTCTCCAATGCGCACTACCAAGCCATCCATCTCAGGAAATTGATCAAATATTTCTCGAATTTCAGCTCTTATATACTTTTCAGTTAGTGGATCATTGGGATTACCAAAGGTATCTTCCATACCATACTTTTCTATTAACCTTTTCGGAAATAAGACAAGATCCGACATAGCATATACACCAATACCTTGCGCTTTAGCAGCCTTATACATTTCTTTAATTTGTACAGCCTTTTTATCAACCCATTCCCGATCAGCAGAACCTTTGGGTAAAATTTCTTTATCCACAGACTCCCAATGAATAGCCAAAGCTGGTGATTCAAAAAGAAAATAGACTTTTCCATTATAACCCATTTCTTTTATTACCTCTGGATTATTATATGCAGAAACATAAGGTTCTTCACCTGGATTATGATGCACCATATCAAGTACAAATGGCGTATTTTCTAATCCTTGAGACCATATCGTGTTTATGCTGAAGCATAAACAAAAAACAATCAATAATTTATTTTTTTGATTCATCATTAAATGGGTTAATCAATAATTTTGGCCTACACTGCCACTAATATGCGACACACCATGTACGTTAAAACACAAAGACATACACTTAATTTACAATTATTTATACTTTTGCGCCTTTTCTTTTTCTCCTAAACGAGTATAGACCGCATAAAGCATCTTTTTAAGGTTAGGATCTTGTTTTTTCTCATAAGCTTTAGAAAGATAAGTTTCTGCCTCTCTGTAAATAACTTTAGCTCCTTCCAATGATTTAATGTATTTAGAATAATCAACCCTGGACGGTTTGGCAATGGCCTCATAAGCCTTTTTCTTTTTAGCATATACAGCATTTCCTTTTTCAAAAAGAATCTGACCTAAACGCATATTCGCCGAAGTATAATCTGGATCCTTCTGTAGTGCTACTTTATAAACCTCTTCAGCACTATCTATTTGTCCAGTACTCTGAAAACCTAGTCCTTTATAATATGGATACTTAGGCGAATCGGGAAACCACTGCATTAACTTATCCGATGACACCAATAACTTATCGTATTGTTTTGTCCTTAAATAATGGGTACATAAACTCCGTTCTACATCCCACTCAAATTCAGGAAAATACTTCCCTTTTTCCAACAACATCCATTCGTGTAAATCATTTTGCTTGGCTGTTTTAGCCAAAGCTATCGCCTTGTCATAAATAGATAACTCCAGCACCTTATATTTCAATGCTTTTGTATAATGTTCAAGTGCCTCCTGAATATTACCTATCTCTTCATAGCAGATCCCTGCATAACCATATCCTTCGCCCACCTGAGCAGAATCCCCCTCTCCTGTTTCAAAAGCTGCCTTGTATTTTAACAGTGCACCGTTATAGTCTTGCGCTACCACCAAAGCTTTAGCACTACTATAAAGCGCACTTACGTCTTGTGCCTTGGCTTGATGGAATAAAAAAAACAATAATACGGGTATCATTAAATTTCTAACTCTCTTCATAATTCTTTTATATTTTTCTTACAATAGTTCTATCATAATTTAAAGGGTTTCAAATACTCACTCCAAACACCCCATATAACTCACACCATTTTTAAACATCCTTTTGAGTAAATTACTGATCCATTACATGCCAGTGTTGAACAGTCAGGTCATACAAACTTTAGTTCCTCGAAATAAAGGTTATTTTAGATAAATCAAAAGAGAATTTTCTTTTTGATTCCTCATTACCACCACATTCATTTCACCCTTTTCTTGATACTTCCTATTTTCCTTTAAAAAATCAACTGTATTATTCACAGAAACACCTTCCACTTCAAGAATCACATCTCCCTTTTTTAAACCCTTATTTTTTACAGCAGGACTATGTTTCCAGGTTCTTAAAACAATAACACCCTCAGCAGTATTTAAACCATAGGCCGATTGTTCCTGTTCCGAATCTACACTTTTAAGTTGATTTCGCAACCATGACACCACAGGACTTTTTCCTTGGTTACTTTCCGTACGGGCTATAAGTTGGGGTACTTCTGGAGTTTTAGCCATCGCTTTAAACTTCTGTTTTTCCACACCAAACACATCCATAGGAAAATTAACAAAACCTAGCTTAATAGCTGGAGAATTCGCATCCACTGTAAAGTCAAGGTTTTCCGGATCTTTAAACATAGGGTCTCCATATGAGCTATGTATATCACGGTCATAAATTTGTGATTTCAACATAGCTGCCTCATTGGGAAACAAATTATGGTCCAGTTCCTTTCCCCACCCCAAAAGACCTACGTCCTGATAGGCATCCATCACAATATTTTTCCGGAATACATCTTCACTGGAAGCAAACCAAACATGTGGATGTAATGAGTTATTGACGGTAATATTATTCTCCACCACCCTATAAAATCCTTCCCGCAATTTGATACCATTATTCAAACACAGATTATTATAAATATGGTAATTGGATGAACCATCATCCAAATCAATATCCCAGCCATGATCGCAACGAAAACGATTGTTCCGAATAATGGTTGTATGGATAGCATCCCACTTGGGCATACTAGGATAAGTTGAGGTCAGACTGTCCATGACATGTCTTTTGGGATGCCAAAAACGATCTCGGCCCCAAGAATTAAACGAACCATGGTCACTTGTTTCCAATACGGTATTAAACACATCATTGTATTCCAAAACATGCCCACCCCAGGTACCATCACCAATATTAATTCCAGCACGCGGCACATCATATATACTATTGTGACTAACCGTAATATCCATAGCCATAGATATTTGCACCCCTGCACTTTGTTTTTCTATTCGGCCAATACGGTGAATCAGATTATCATATACCAAACACTGACGAGGATAAAGCTCATTCTTTGGTCCATGAATGGTATCCATATCTTCATAATCAACAAACTGTCCATAATTAAATGATGGCGAACGCACAGCAGAAGCATCTCCCACAAAAGAGATGGCACTGGCTCCACACTCATGAATATGATTGCCTTTTATCTCCAGGCCTTTGTTATACTTGCTCGCCATTATTACATTACCTCCCAGTTTGGTAAATTCACAATCTTCAACAGCACACCCTTCAGTACCTTCAAAAAACAATGCACTCCCCCGGTATATAGTCCAGTCACTTCTCAATAAAGGCTCATATGCTTCAAAAAGGGTACGCTGCGTACCTTCAAATTTAATACCTGAAATACGAACATCGACCACCGGATTATCCAAGGTTCCAACTATTTGTACCAAATCCTTTAGTACAGATGCCTCAAAGTGAGCAGTGTTTATATTTATATTCGTTGCCGGCCAGTAATAAAGTTTGTTTTCCTTTTCATCCAGATACCATTCACCAGGGCTGTCCAATTCTTCAAACACATTCTCAACCATTCGGTATTCTTTATGTGGTTTGGATCCTCTGTTATTTTGATGTCCTCCTTTCAACACAGGAGTTCCATCCTCATTCACTCCTTCTATTTGCCAGTGAAAGCCACCCCAACGACCACTATGCAAGGCATGAAACAATGCTCCTTGAGGGTTCTTCCAGGAAGCTACACGTTCCTTCGAAAGGGCATCTTCGGCATATCCCTGCCAATAATGTGCTGACTCATCATAGTTCGGATAGCGCGCTAAGATTTGCGTATTACCATCGGCGACCAACTGATCAAATGAAATTTTCTCGGTGAGTGTAGACACATAAATATGCTCATCAAACTTTTCCCAGTTCAATGACAAAGGCACTGAGCCCTTAAAGCTTACCTTATCTGCTCCTCTTCCAATAATGCTTAAGCCATTTAAAGCCGGAGAAATAACCAAATGCGACTTTAAATAATACTGTCCCGGCTCCACATAAATAATGATATCCTTTGCTTGCTTTTCCTTTTTCAATTTACGTGCATATACCAATGCATCCTCCATCTCATTGAATATATTCGTTGGACTATTCTCATTGGAAACTATCGCCTTCTGATCTACAAAAATCTCATATTCGTTTGTTGTGCATGCTCCCAAGGAAATCACCAGGCACACGAATATTACTAATTTAAACCTGTTTATCATACAAACACCATTTTTTAATCAATTTCTACTAAAACAACACGAAGTATAAATCCTCTATAAAGGACAACTAATCTATTAAAATATTATACCCCGAAGGATATTCCTTTTCCTGCGTGTTGTCCTTTTGAATAAGTACAGGCGCATCGGCCGAATAATACAATTTTCCATCCACAGCGCGAAGCTCTGCAGAAACCGTTGCCCCTACAGCTTGTAATTGATAGTTACCTATTTTTATTTTTTTACCCCTACCCAAATACAAATATTCAAAGCGCTCCTTATTTTGTGAACATATACCAAAAGAACCTTGAAATTCAAGATCTTTGGAAGCTTTATAGACTTGATCATCTATTGCATTAAAGACGTGTTGGGTACTTCCATTTTTAGATCTTACTTTAACACAAACAAAACAATCCTGACGAACAACCTTTTGGATTTCAGAAATCGATTTCTCGCCTTCATTATAAGCTTCAAAAACAGCCACAAACGGACTATTTTTGGCATTATTATTTGTCTGTCGTACGATTAAAGTTGGTGTATTCTGAGGCGCCTTATTCATCTGTCCTGGTGTAACATCCTCTCGAATAGTTGTAGGAGGTGCATCCACCAAATATACTTGACGGTTAACTTGTCCCATCATCCACATATCAGTATACAGAGCAGGAGACACATCTCCAATATGCCATTGAACAACAAAATCATTGGAGAATGCTACTTTTCTTTGATTTTTAAAATATTCGTACATTGAGCTATATGCTGTTCCTAAATCATTTACCTTTTTAAGATTCAAAGCTTTACCATCGGCATCCAACAAAGTAGCAGTATTACCTAAATTATGATGTATATAATCGTTATCATCCTGATCAGAACGAAAAATATCCACATAATAACCCGAAGTTTCAGAAGTACGAACCATTGCCACCAACCTACGTTTTTCAGCGGCACTCACATCGGCAAATGAACAATTTGGAGATGTTTCTTCTCGGTTATAAAAACTATGATCATCTACCTTCGGATCCATAGCCTCAACAGTAATAGGACCCTTGGTATAACCAGGTACAATCGTATTAGCTCCTGTTGCACCATGGTAATATTTAAAATCAGGAGTCCAATAGGATTCATAGGCAGCACCATCTGGTGCCAAAGCCCATCCCTTTCCATAAAACTGCAAGGCCAAACCATTGTCGGACAAATGAGAACCTTTACGTCCCCCATATAGCGTAAACATCATGCCCTTCTCTTCGTCATTTTTATTTTTCATAATAATATGGCGATGAAATGGCGAATAAGCGGCACGATGAAAAGGGAGGTCACTAGACGAACCCACCAAGGGTTTATTAAGACAAAGCCCCTCAACCCCCAAGTGTTCCCTACTATACTGTCCTGAGTTGACGGCCTTTCTGATGACGGCAGAAACCGTTTTTGCATTGTCCATATCCCCTTCAAGTGTATAATAAGTCAAGAGATTTTCAAAAACAGATATATTAGACGGACCACCGCGCATATCTCCAAAAACAACCAGATTTCCTCGTGCATCCAACCATCCCAGGTTCCCCATAGCGGCCTTAGGAATAATAGGATACTCAGCCATGGTATTTACACCATTTTTATAAAGCTTTATACCCATTTGCATCACAGTAGGAATCATACTGGAGGCATAACCTGGCGACTCCGGCCACAGACCTGTAATAGAGTCATATACACTCATGATATTAGGCAAAGGATCCAGGTAATCCGTTTCTATTTCGGTATAAAAGGGGATATAATACTCACGCCCTTTCCCGTCCTCATAGAAATCATTGGGTTCTAACACCAATATACTATTCATCAGGTGACGGTAGCGATTCACATTCCAATTGCCCTTTTTACCACCTCGTACCAAATCAATTTCTATAAAACGTTTAAAGACCTCACCTGCCATTTGAGTGGTATTCTTCCCAATTTCTTTGAGGTGAGGGTGTTCATTTTCACACATATAATCATGCAAAAAATCATAGGTCGATGCTGCCACATCTTGTCTATCGTCATGAATCACTTCATAATCGTAATAACCTAAAATACCACCCGGTTCATACCCTCCAGGTCCTTTGGATGATTTTTCAGGATCCAAAGGTGGTTGCATATAATAGGTTCCCAACAACCACGTCCATAAGATATCTGAAGAAAATTTTGCATATTTTTCGTCCTTGGTCACATAATAGGCAAAAGCCGCTTTCTCGGCCAGTTTAAGGATCTCCATATTGTTTTGACGAATCATATGACCGCTCTTCTTGTAGGGTACTAAGACAGGTGTTGGATCTCCACTTGAACGACTAATGCCAAGCATATCTCCGGATTTATTATATGGAATACGGTCTTCCAGAGGTACATTAACATAATCATTCCAACGACGCATTCCGGGCAGACGAACGGTAGGTACCGGAGCATTTCCTTCGCCGTAATCCCAATCTTGTTTTTTTATATAACATTGTGTATAATGAGCTCCCTCTTCCCAATACATAGCCAAACGAGAAACGATCCATTCCGGATCTGATTGATGACGATCTACATAAGGCTGTAACTCATCTAACATATTAATCCATGAACTTTTAGCCCAATCATGTGAATCAATCTTTTCTAATATTGCATGTTGCTCTTCAGGCGTTGCATAAATAGAAGGATAAACCTTCCCTTTTTGTTTTGGTGCACAACTACCCATAGCAATGATAACAATGAATAGTAGTATGTTCAATTTATACATATTATCTCGTAATAATTTATGAATTAGCAAATGCTATTTTTTTGAAGCATTTAACCTTGACTTACCTTTTAAAAAAATCGTTAAAAAAATACAGATGGTACTTTATGGAATTTGCCCAATAGGCATTTGTATGTCCTCCAGGTCGTTCAATATAATCATGAGGAATATTACGTTCCAACAGCTTTTTATGCATTCTTTTATTGGCATCATAAAAAAAATCACTCACCCCACAATCAAAAATCAATTTCAAACTATTTCTTTGTAACAAGTGTACCATGTTAATCACAGTATTTTCTTCCCATACAGACTTATTTTCCGCCAAGCTTCCTAAACGTTTTGAAATATCCCAATTATTCGGAAAGGGTAAGATATCCAATCCTCCACTGGTACTTCCTGCCGCCCCCCATATGTCCAAGTTTCTAAAAGAAAGATAAAAGGCTCCATGCCCACCCATACTAAATCCGGTAATGGCACGCCCTTCTTTATTTTTTACGGTATGATAATTATTGTCCACTTCAGGCACCACTTCTTGTGTTATATACGTTTCAAATTGCATCTCCTTATCAACGGGACTATTAAAATACCAACTTGTTTTTCCACCTTCAGGACATATCAAAATAAAGTCATACTGATCGGCATACTTAGGTAAATCAGGCACTTTTTTTAGCCATGCCATAAAATCGCCTCCTGCACCATGTAATAAATACACCACAGGATAAGCCTTTTGCTTACTAGAATAACCATCGGGTGTAATCACCAAATTAGGTAAGGTTTTACCCATACTCTTACTATAAACCATCAAGGTATCAATGTTTGCTGCCTTAGAACAAACAAATACAAAAAGTATCCAACTTAATATAATAATTCGTCTCATTTTCTTCTTTTTTTACTGATTGCTTTGTCAATTGCATCATCAAACATTTTCCCCATCAATTGATAACCTTGAAAATTAGGGTGAACTCCATCTGGTGAAAGTTCTTTTTTTAATCCCTTATTTTCATTCACCATCAGAGAATAACAATCGATATAAGTAATCTTATTCTTTTTTGCATATGCCTTCAATAATTTATTAAGCTCTACAATTTTCTCTGCGGGTTTGATTTCCTTTCGCCACTTATATTGTACGGCAGGTAGAACAGAACACAACACCACTTTAATTTGATGGGCTTGTGCAAGCTCAATCATAGAAAAAATATTACCGGCAATCTGCTCTATGGTAATAGGCCCTTTGTTTTGTGCTATGTCGTTAGTCCCAGCCAAAATAACAACCACTTTAGGGCTAAGATTTATTACATCAGAACGAAAACGTAATAACATTTGAGAAGTCACTTGACCACTAATACCACGGTTAATATAGGGTTTATCCTTCCAAAACAATGAATCTCTGATCCCCCACTTTTCGGTGATGGAGTTACCCATAAAAACCACTCTTGCTTCCCTTTTATCAGGTGCCTTAAGTTTTACATTTGCCTCCTGATAACGATGTAGATTAGCCCAGTCTGCATCCTGAGCCGTCACAGTGTTTGCCAGCACTAATAAAAATAATACCAATGCCACTTTCAAATTTTTCATGTATTTAAATTTAATTTTTAATCTTCATTTTACATATGTGAAGTTTTAATATAAACATGCATTCACCGAACTACAAAATTAGCCTCTTCAAATATAAGCCCCTCTTTATCAGACACTCCCTGCACATTTACCAAATAACGTCCTTTTACATCTCCATTATAAAATTCAATAGTGGCCCTGCCACAAGAATCTGTTTTTAGATTATTTTCCCAAAGTACAGTAATTCGATTGTCAGGAACAGGACTGTTTATTTCGTCCTTTATGGAATATTTAGGACTATAATACTTATACACTCTACCATATCGATTAGAAGTAAATTTATTTCTCTTTTCTTTCGCTTCCACATTTACATTACTTCCTTTTTTTGTCCATATCATTAAAGCTCCGTCCTGAGCTCCATCCAATTCTGAAGATACAACACCTCCTTTAACGTAAGCTATTCCTTCGATCAAATCGCTGGATAAAAATGCAATCTCACTAAAAGTAGCGTCGTTCAATTGAATTTCGTTCAATACAATAGGAATAGAAATATACTTACCTCCCGAAGGTTTTATAACCCTGTCATTTTCAATATATAAACCGGCACCCAACTGATTTACCAAACTTTCCATATCCAATAATTCACCGCCCAAATCATCTTCTGTCAACAAGTATGTACTTCCCGCACTATATTTTCTAAGACTTTCTTCTAATCTATTTCTCGATCTATTTCCCATAACAAATATTTCTGCTATATATTTGGTATCCCAAAGCTTGAACAAAGAATCGGTCTTTCCTGGTTTTTCATATAAGTCCACCTTATGACGGTGCACATGTGGCAGTAATTCATCATAAAAGAATTGCACCACACTGTCACGTTTTTCCAGCTCCTTATCCTCCATGCTAATCTTAACTCTGGATAATTCATTATTTCTTTCTGCTGAAATAATAATGGAAGGACTTAACTTCTCTGAAAACTCCGGTTTAATCCAAAACCGACCATTCTCATCTGTTTTAGACTCACTCATTGTTATGCTTCGGCCCAAACTTAATACATCTATTGGAGCATAAGGCACACCTTTTTTCCCCTTGGTAACCATCCCTCGATAAAGATCGTAATTATAGTATGCATAATCAGCTTTCAGTTTATGACATAATTCATAATACCAATTGAATTTTCGCCATCCATGGGTAAGCATCAACAAATCACTTCTATACTCATTGAGTTTTTCATTTACTTTTACATCAAAATATTGCTCTGGATGATAGACGGCAGAAGACAACTCTGACCTAAAGATGCAATAGTCTCGTATATCTGGAATTGGTAAAAAGGAATGGATACCCTCGCTAATGTGCGTAACAGCAAGCGATAGATTAGCCTTTACAGGCAGACTATCCTTCGACATAACCCTTAAATCCACAACACCTTTGCCGCGTGCTACCATCGTTTTAGCGTTCAAATGAAGATCCACTTTTGCATTGCTTTTAGGAGATATAAAAATCAATCTTTCTGCAAACGGTTCACCTCCTTTATCAAATAAGGTAAGTTTTGCGATACCATTGGGTAAGTCTTTTTTTGAGAACGAGAACATCTTTTCGTTATCTAACTTGATGCTTTGTGTACCTAAAACAAATCCATCCATCTGCCAAACAGCAGTTACATCTACTACACCATCAAAATTCTTTGCTACTTTAAAAATAACATTCTCGTTTTGTGAACCTAAGTACGACAATGCAAAACCCTTTTCCAACACAACTGGAAATTCAATTTTTTGTGCACAATCAAGCGGATTTTTGATCAGCATCCTGTACTTTTCTCCCACATTGGGAATCATCATAAATTTCCCCATTCCTTGATGTGCTGTATTGAAACTTGTAACGATAGTACCTTGTGAATCAATAATATCACCCGAGATATCAATAGGAACACCATGGTCATCCACACTTCTAAATGCAACAATTTGCATTAATCCAGCTACTAGATCTCCTCCTTCGGGCAACAACTGGACATCGATGGCCTGCTGAAGAGACAAAGCATAAGTATTTTCACGATAAGGTGTTTCAGCACTTATTGTCTGGAATTGAATTGTTAAAGGCAAATTACTACGTTGTTGAGATGGATACGAAAAATGAAGAAAAGAAAGTCCCTGATCATTCGACTTCATTTTGCCTCCATCCAGTTTATAATCTCCATCAAAAATAGAATATTTAAAGTCCATATTTTGATAAGGTTGATAATACTTATCATAGGTAAACACCTGCATTTCCACCTGATCATCCGGCTTGTAAAAAGCACGATTAAAACCAAATGAAAAATTATACTTGTTCTTTTTACTTGCCACCACTTCTATTGAAGTTCTAAACATATAATCCAGAGGTTGGTTAAGCATATTAGAACCATACGCTACCAACTCAAATTTACCTTCCCCAACTGACGAGGATATCGGAATTTGTCCTTCTGCTGTACCATCAAATATTAGGAACTGAGAGGATTTCACTACCTCCTTTTTACTATTCAATAAGGCCACAATCATCGTTTGAGATATGTCGCTGGCCTGTTGTAAAGGTCCTTGTACACTATATCCTTTAAACCAAATAGTATCTGTATCCCTGTATTTAGTTTTATTCAAATGCAAAAACAAGCGTTGCTTAACAGGCAAGCCTTTTAACTTTTCATTATAAAGCCGACTTAAAACTATATTTTCTTGTCCATAAATAAACAAGCTTACAAAAAATAAAATACAAGTAAACAGGTAGTACATTGAACCAAAATTAATTATTGAGATAACAAGCCTAAGCTGCTTTAAATTGCAGCTTAGGCTTTGGTTTAACTTTACTATAATCTTTACACACCCTAGTTTATTTGTTCAATCAGCACCAAACTCCAGGGGTCCAATGTGCGATCAATCACTAGTTCTCCTTTTATATTAACAGTTAGCAGTTCCGTTTTTAAGTTATCTGCATACTTTTTCATGACTTTAATTTGCTCACGAGTTGGAGGTTCTGGTTTTCCCATCTTTTCCCAGTAATTATAAATATTACCATGCTCTTTATCCAATGTTTCAATTTTAAACTGAGTTCCGGGTCTCAAATCAGTTATCGTAAAATTAAGCTGACGAGCTTTTCCCTCTTCATATTTTTCTATTTTCTTAATACTTGCGGGAACGGCATCATAATGATCTTCGGGATAATTATAAGCCAGAGCAACCACTTTCCCGTTACCTAATTTACGACTCACGAATAAATAATCATTCTTAAACAACTTTTCATCTCCCAGCTGATTCAGCAATCTATAGGCATGATAAGAAGGCTTCACCAATCCCTGATAGTTAATCATTCCAAAGCCACCATGAAAGATACTCGCTCCTCCTCCTTTTTCTTCAAAAATATCTGTAAATGTCCAAAAGGCCAATGAGTTGGTTAAGCCAATACAATCCAGGTTAACCTTGGTAATATATGCTGCCGGCGGAAGAAAATCATGCATGGCATCCCTACTATTAGGACTTGTATTCCATTCTGTTAAATGTATTTCAGCATCCGGATACGCACTTTTAGCAATTACCTTGTTTAACCACTGCATATCCATCAAAGTAGAATTCACAAAACGAGAAAAATCTTTTCCTTTACCTGTTCTTGGATCGAAAGGATAATCAGTAGGATAAGGATGTGTACTAATAAAATCAACAGGTAATTTTTCATTCTCACAGTATTTAAGAAAATCTTCTATCCATACACCTCTCCATTCCAGGTCATTAATATTTTCAGCTGTAAATGTTTTGGTAAATCCCTTCGTATCTTCCTTTTCACCTTCATAGCGTTTATCAGCCACAAAGTTACTAGTTGAGGGTCCCCCCACTCTCAACTGTTGATCCACAGAGCGGATCGCTTTTACAGATGACTTATATAAAGCAAAATACTGCGATTTTGTTCCATCAAAAAAAGCTCTACTCAGGTTAGGTTCGTTCCAAACCTCGAAATACCACTTACGAACTTCATCAATCCCATAACGGTCCACAACATGCTGTGCAAAAGCTTTCACCAAATCATGCCATTGTCTTAAATAATCAGGACCTGGGGTAACATTGGCCTTCCACCAAAATACGGTTTTAGTTTCCTCAGCTGCAAACTGTTTAGGAAAGAAAGCCAGTTCCACAAAGGGACGTACATTCATATCCAATAAACGATCAAACACATCATCTATATACTGCCAATTATAAACCAACTTGCCATTTTGGCTTATCACAGGAAACATATCATCATGAAAAAGCCCATGAAAACGAACATATTCAAATCCGCAATTTTCATGAACCTTTTCCATTTGTTCTAGCCAGCCTGCACGCAATGCTTCATTGGCACGACCCGCCCCCACGCATTTACTCCAAAAATGATCGAATTTTTCTCCTTTGTTATCAGCACGTATCGTTATGGTTTCTTGTGCATTTACTAAATGAATAGTTACCCAAACGACGCATAATAAATAAGTTCTTAAGTTCATTCTATTTAGCTTTTTTTACCATATTACGAACACCATGATCCTCCACTCCACCCACTGAATAAACATGCACATTGGCACTTTTTTCAGATAATACAACCGGAAAACCACTTAAATTATTTAACTCAAAATCAGACGCTTTAAAGTTGTTTTGATGGGGAAAATTACCATGCATTAAACGAATATTTCCTTTTTCTCCACCCACCTTTATTTTCAAACCTTCTTCCACCAGTTCTGGTGTCCCTCGCAAGGTTATTTTATGGCCAGTTCCACCAATGTAAGCAACACTTCCCGAACCATTATAATAACCATTCTCAGCTGGTATGATCGTGATATCCGCATGATACCCTTTATCTCTTTCATAGGTACTTGCGTAAACAGGTCCATATGCACAATCGGCTTTACAATTGACCACTTCACCAGCACCTAAAGAGTATCCATTTTCACAACCAATGACCACACAGCCTTCCACATATTTCTTTCCCTTCGCATGGGCAATAGTCACACCCGTTCTCATATTCTTGACAGTACAGTTAAGTATAGTAGGATTATCCGTACCGCGTTTAAAGACTTCACCATCCACAATCGTTGTTCCTCCATCATAGGCCCTTATACCAGCCTCACCCAGACTTAACATGTAACCCGGAGGCAATTTATACCCCCATGCAGTCATAAAATCAACATCAAAAGCAGGTCCCGAAGTTTCGGCTAACATATCATCTGTTTTCCTCATCCTGCCTTCAACCACGCAACCTTCAATAGTAGGATAACTAGCAGCCTGCATAAAAATGGCATGTCCGTACGAATGATGAATAATAGTACAGTTTTTTGCATGATTTCTCAATCCCCGAATTAAAAACGCGGAATGTTTTTGATGTCTGATCACATTGTGTTTTCCTTTACCAAAAGCATCTCCATAACCATATGGGAAAGACCCCTTTACGGTCATATGAAAACCTTCAATACGATTATCCCTTCCATCCATACACACTCCTAATGCTCCTTTATTGGGCTTATCATATTCTGAACCAACATCAACCATGGTCAGATTTTTCAATACATTATTACTACCTGTAACAACAAGTTCATGCACTCTGTAATTCCCAAAACTTTTAAATACTCCGGTTTCTATTTGTAAGGTAACCCCGGTAAAGTCATAGCTACTATTATTCCCGGAAAAAAGCAAAAGTACCTTGGCTCTATCTTCAAAGTCTGTAATACCAAAGCTTCCTTTTTTAACATCATCCGGAGTAATAACATAAGTACCCGGCTCCATCTTTAATTCAATATTATCATCATCTAAAAAAGGTAACAATTCAGACAATGAACGCACTAAAACTTGGCTATTTTGTGCATACGCACTACTCATTTTATATAGACCTAGTATCATGATAAGAGCTACACACAATACTTTTCGCTGACTCACTAATGATTTATCAAACATGTTAATCTCAACTTAAAATTTAATTATTTCTTAACTACTTTTAAAACCTCTGTTGTATAATTCCCTTTTAATTCAACAACATAAATTCCTTTCTCACAATCATTCATATCTATCCAATACTCGTTCAAGCCAGCATCGACCTCCTTTTTTGCAATTAATCTACCACTCAAATCATGAATAGACAAAGAAGAATAGTTTAGATTGCTAACTTTAATATTTAATTGATTCGTAACAGGATTGGGATACACAAAAAACCCGTTACCAGAAGTTTTATCGTACACACCAGCATCGATATCTGCTGTTGTTTTAATTTTCAGCACAGGGTGCGAACTTTCATTTTCTTTGGCATAAAAATCGATTCCATTGCCCGTATTATTTAAATCTCTAATACAAATCGTAACGATGCTATCTGTACCATTTTCAATGGCTACAAAATCAGACACATCCCACGTTCCGCTATTCACCACGAATACTTCATCCATCACTTCTCCGAGGCTTGGTTGATTTGTCCATATGACACCTTCTTCGGTCCATGAATCGTCAGATACCTGAAGCGCAGCCCTCTTCTCAGAAGAACCACTTCTGCGGTAGAGTGTTAACTCAGCCGATGAAATAGCTCCCTTCACTTCTCCCAGATCAAACTTCAAAAAGATATAGCGACCATCACCTGATCCATCTGATTTAGTAACCATACTAGTAGCCGAACCATAGTTTGTAGTCATTTCGCCACTATGCACATATGTATCTGCAATAGGTTCTAAATCTAAAGAAACTCGCTCTTTTCCGTTAGACTCAACAGTAATATTTACTTCCTCAGAAGTAGTCATTGCACGGTCGTTATCTATAGCAACGGCAGTAATAGAATAAGTTCCTTTGGGAAGATATTTCCATGTAAAAGAATAGGGAGCCTCACTGACCTCCCCTAATAATATCGCCCCTGCATAGTATTGTACTTTTGTAATTGCTCCTTCGGCATCACTGGCCGCTGCACTTAAGGTAAGGCTTTCTCCTTCAACAAAAACATCTTGATGAGCAGGTGTTAAAACAGAAACAACAGGCGCCGTATTTGCCTGCACTAAGGAAAAGCTAAAATTATTGATCGTATACGAGTCATCTGCTCCTCCCACATAAATACGAATGGCTTGTACACCCTGTGCTAAGACAATTTGATCAGAAATTGTTTGCGTTGCCCAACTTGTTAAGCCTCCAGTTGAAACCAGTGTTACCTCTTCTGTTAAATTTGATGCCTCAGTTTTAAAACATATGGTACCAGATGAATTCACTGCAGCATAACGAACATCCAAACTATAAATTCCCGGTTCAGAGACATCACAAGTGTAAGTCATCCACTCACCCTGGTCCATATCAGTAAGTGCATAACCACCCTCAGAACAGAGTCCAATATCTACACCCTCATCGGTACGATAATTTTCTCCGCTGTTAGAATCATCTGTATCATGATAAACACGAGATTCACCACCCTCCACAAAATAATCATAATTTTCAGCTTCAATTGTACCAGGCAAAACATTCATCTCAAAAGCAGGAAGATCATTTTCAAAACCACTTATAGGATCACCTGCACACCATGGAGGTCTTCGAAAAGACAATCCCCCCCAACCTGGTGCATCTGTTCCTGTATTTTGTTCATAACCAAAATTAGTTGCCGCATAATCCCTTGACCTAACAGTCCATTTGGCCTCATCGGCCAACTCCTGACGAACTGTAAAGTGAGCCACAGGCATTTCCAACACAGGCCTGACAACAGGTTCAACTCCGCGGCTGTTTCGTTCTAAATCACTGCTCACCCAAGGGTTAATTTTAAGCGACTTCCAACGCCCTGTTCTGGTGGTATATTGGTAAAAAGTTTCAGGTTCCCAAGGACTAAGCTGATCTTCATAACTTTGTATTTCAGACAGGTTATATTTCAATGTAAATTCTAGACCTTTCACAATACGATGATCTAAAAAACTATAAAGATCAGTTCCTTGATTCCAAGCCATTTCCATAATCTCAACCACTGTAGATAGGCCCAATGAAGAGTGAACCTGGTCTCTACTACTTTCTTGACATTGTCCATTATCATAAATATAATGCTCAATCTGATCATCATACCCATAATCTTCAATGACGGTATCTCGATAAGGTTTTATTAATGTGTATTCATTATAATATTCATTGGAATTAGAATTTGGTGTGGTTTGAACAATAGGTGGACCCGAAGGGTATGCTAAATCATCAGAACGATGGGGTAAACCTTGAACCTGTCGCAAAGCCCTATCGTACATCACTTCATTATCTAAAAAGATACCCATAGCCATGACCGTCCGCCAGGCCAACAATCCTTGGTTACCATGCCTTCCTGGATCACCATTGTATACTCTCCAATAAAAAGTAACATTATCATTATCTATATCATCCTGTGGTACAGTTGTACTTGAATATCCAGGATAAACTAACATATCTTTAAATGCCTGAATCTCGGCCTCATCCCAACCGTCATAAGTGCTTTTTATTATCTCAGCAGCATTAATCAATGGTGCTCCATATAATCCAGCACACAACGGTTCTGTACCCCCTCCATAAAAATTCACCAATGAACTCCAAGCATTAAGAATTTCAATGGCCTTTTCTGCATGACGTGCGTCTCCCGTAATATACCACATCAACGAATTTTGATAGGCAGCTATGGCATCCGATTCATACTCATAACGCTGATGACGAGGATTTTCACGCGAGAGACTATCATCTTCAGCATCTTTTCGTACCACATAATCATAGCTGGACTTCGCATTGTTTGCTAAATTAACATAAGAGCTATACCATGGATCCTTTTTTGCTTCCACCATGCTTTTCATACGGTCCAAATCCGACTTTTTATGCCAAATACCAGGATGTACAAACTGGGCCATTAAGCTTATTGGTACAAACCAATAAAACAATAAAATAATGAATAGATTTTTTAACACTCGTTTTTTCATATGTCTAAATTTATCTTTCAAAGACTATATGAAACTCGCCAGAAATAATCACACCCCTGTGTAAGAATCCATTCCCATGGCTCGTTTCATATGATTTAACAAAGCAATAATGACAAGAACAGGTATGAAAATGACTCATTTAAAACATAACCGTTCAGCTTACTAAAGTAATATAAGAGCCAATTGAAGAATATGGATATTATACCTAAATGTATGTCAAATGTTGCATGATACATATGCATTAAACCCACAAAATGCGATCAAAATCGATTACAAAGTTCTAATGCAACACCTTTCATCAATCCCCAAATGAACTTGCATCATCTAGTTAGTTAGTCTTTGCAAGAAAACTCCAAATACTGCGTTATTCTCATTTTTGAAACAGTCATTTACAATCATTTCAACCAAAAGATACTTTATAGTACTATTCCATTAATTCATTTCATAACGAAGTAGATACGCAAAACCTTTCCCTTGCACCATTGAAATACCCCACCCAGGAACTTCATTGGCTACATTCCCATCTTCCAAATGTGGTCGGTACAAACCAGGAGCCATAGGAAAGTTGACTAAATTATCCTGAGCAGAAACAAAATGAAGACCATCTTTTGCAAAATAAATTGATTTACTCAGAGACGCCAGGGATGCTACTCCGCCATTTTGTTGCCAAATCAATACTTCATGTCCTTTTTCAATCAAAGGTTCGCTATGTTTCACAAAAGGGCCTTCGGGTTCATTAGCCATAGCTACACCCATTTTAGTGAATCGAGCTCCTTTACTACCATAAACCTTTGAACGTCCCTTATAATACAAATATATCTTGTTACTTTTGACTAAAACAGCCGCATCATCAATACGATAACTATCAAAATCAAGCGAATCAGACGAAATTTCTAAAATCGGATTGTTCTTTGCCCTTATAAAAGGGCCATCAGGACTATCAGCGATGGCCAGACCTATAGCCGTATAATCATTGATACTATTATTTTCAAATATTTTTTCTGGACGACCGGGTGTAGGTTGAACGGCAGTATAATACATATAGTATCTTCCCTTATATGCAAGTATATTAGGTGTAAACACAGAATGGCTGTCAAACATTCCTTCCCCACCAACAGCCAAAGCTAAACCTTGCTCCTCCCAGCTATGTCCCTCATCTGTAGATGTTGCATACCAAATATCCCCCCCAATAACCTGATCTTTGAGGACTTACCATTCTAGTATACCAAATATAATAAGTATCACCAACTTTTATAATATCGCTGGGATCTCGTCTATTATAAAGAGAATCTAAACCTATTCCGTCTACTTTAGAATAGGTAAATCTTACAGAATCCATACTAACTGCCTCTGAATTATCATCTACTTTTCTTTTTGAACTACAGGCTGTTACAAATATCAAGAAAAATAAAGATATACCCATCCATACATTGCTTTTCCTAATCATCTTATATATCATTTTTAATTAATCTTACTTTTTACCATTCCAATATGGAAGTCGGTGGAAGCAGCACTTTTTTTTCCTTGCGCGTACTCCCTGTAAGTAAATTGGTAGAAAAAAGGTCTTTCACTTACCGTTATTTTACAACTTTTGGCATAAGGAATTGGAAAAAATAACACTGCAGACCTTGATGATTGGTGCGCCAAAGGAAAAGGGAAAAGTCCCGTCCCATTCAAAAGCCCCATCATATTGCCTTCCAAAACAGGCTCTGGTGATCCATCTAAATAACACTTGATAATACTATGCGTTCCCGATATATTGGCATTCCGATATGGCATCCAAGTACGAACAATTACGCCAGGCCCTTGATGATCCATCAACGCCCATTCTTTATGCCCATTATTTTCTTCGTATTGAAGAAAATTACGATCGTTTTCATTCGAATTAAAATCCTTATTTATAAACCAACAGAATCTTCAGGACTTACAGAAGCACGGTTATAATTACTTTCCTGCTCTAAACGAAAATTTTCCTCTGGGAAACGTGCCACAGCCTCTCAGTCTGCCATTTCGGTTAAAAGCGACTCAATACTCACCTTCCCATGGCAAAGGAGAACATGAGCTTAAAGAAGCTAAAGTAATGCATCCTAAAACTACAAACAAAAACACATTTCTAAATAATTTATTCATCACCATTTTATAAAATATTGTATTATCAAAAGCATAAATAAAACCTGCGTGCAAATCACTGGCTTGTGTCCATAAACGAAGAATTATAGGTATAGTCGCTTATGGCCCAATAAAGCCTGATTCTTCTTTTCTAGGAGCATCATATAATCATTTGAGACTTTTCTTTTTCACTTCAAACACAAAATTTTCTGAAGGTCTATGACTATCTTTTATTAGTGTCAGCATCTCTGCTGCCAATTCAGGATATTGCTCGGCTACATTATGCGTTTCAGCGGGGTCTTCTTCTAGGTTATACAATTCTACAGGTGTCCGCTCATAATCGTAGGCTACCTTATAGCGTACAGCTTTCCATTTACCCTTACGTACAGCCTGCCTTCCTCCTCTTTCATAAAAACCCCAATACAAGTGGCTATGCTTTTGTTGCTCTTGCCCCAGTAACTCCGGCAAAAACGATATGCCATCAATACTATCAGGAGCAGCTACATTCACAATCTCGGCCAGTGTTGGTAAAACATCCCAGAAAGCAGATATATGCTCCGATTCACGACCGGCTTTTATCTTGCCTGGCCATTTAACAATCATGGGAACCCGAACTCCACCTTCGTACAAATCTCGTTTGATACCTCTTAGTCCTCCTGTGCTGTTAAAATATTTAGGATCAGCTCCTCCTTCCACATGAGCTCCATTATCAGAAGTAAAAATGATGATAGTATTGTCGGCAAGACCAAGTTCTTTAACTTTTTCAACGATTTCACCCACCTGATCATCCAATAAATTAATCATGGCCGCAAAGGCTGCATGACTATCTTTCTGCGAACCATAAGGCCCCATACGATACTTCTTACCATCATCAACTCCTTTATATTCTTTTTCAGGCAGGTATTTTCCTCTATGTTTTGCTAAATATTTCTCAGGAGCAAAGAGTTCTGCATGAGGAATAATAGAGGGGTAATACAGAAAAAAGGTAGTATCTTTATTTGCCTCCAAAAAACGCATCGCTTCATGATGAATTAGTTCTGGTGCATATTGTCCCTGGGCAAAACCGGCATTTTGTTCTAGCACGACAGAATCGCTATTATGCCATAAATAATAAGGGTAATAATTATGCGCTAAAGCCTGACTTAGATAACCATAAAATTCGTCGAATCCTTGATTATTAGGATCTCCTTCGGAACCAGCGTACCCAAGTCCCCATTTACCGAACATACCGGTAACATAGCCTGCTTTCTTAAGCACTTCGGGCACCGTTACTTCCTCCTTTATCATAGGAAAATCGCCTTTCCCTTTTATACCTTTATTGCCCCTATTGTACAAATGTCCGCTATGTTTTCCGGTCATCAATGAACCTCTTGATGGTGCACAAACAGTACTGCCGGCATAATGGTTTACAAAACGGATTCCTTCACTCGCCAAACGGTCAATATGGGGGGTCGTGAATTTTTCTTGGCCATAGCAACTCAAATCGCCATAGCCCATATCATCTGCCAAAATATAGATGATATTGGGTTTTCTCTCTTCTTTTTTCTGAGTACAAGCGACCAATATGACACAGCCTATTAATATTAATATCCTATTCAATTTCATATGTTTATAATTAAATTTTCAATAATGGAACTCATCAGGATTAATCATCCTCCTGTGTGACCAATTTTTCGCCCTGGCCATGCCGGTTTCATATATTATTCTGCTTTTATTTTACATTTTGAACTGCTTAACCATGGAGAACTAAATATTACCTCTATATCACCCTGTTCACCGGTCGCCTGTATGTATGCGATCATTCTACCCATGTAAACACGTTGCATATTATCACGATAATCACCCATATCCCGGTCGTTTCCTGCTTCAAGGCCGAGTAACTTTGCCGGACCTTTTATGATACATGAAATTTCATTATCAGAAATTATTACGGGTATTCCCTCATTATCTACAACAGTAATTTCTATTTGAGCCAGCCCTTTATTTGCTGATATCACCTTCTTATCTTGATGACTAACAATCGAATGCGGCCTGTCAGAAGTCTCAATAAATGAATTACTTACCTCTTTACCCATGTTATCCATACCTATAACTTGAAGTTTACCTGGTTCAAATGGTATTTCCCACAGAAATACGCCTGTTTCATTATCATAACTTTTCACATTTCCCACCTTTTTACCATTCAAAATAAGCTGAGCCTTATTCGAATTTGTAAAAGCCAATACTTTAACCAGCTCACCTTTTTCATAGTTCCATACCGGCCAGGCATTCCGAATTAAGTTCTTTATACTTGCTGTTGAACTACTTGTTCCCAAATAAGCCACCGGCTTATCGCTCCATAGGGCACGTCGAAACTCACCACGCGGCTTCACAAAACCAGCATAATTTAAGAGTCCTCCATTTCCACCTCTGGCAGGCCATGGTCCAGATTCTCCCAGATAGTCGATTCCAGTCCAAAGAAACTGCCCCGAAATAAAATCACGGTCTACCACAGCATTCCAGGCTGCCATCGTGTGACTATTTTCGCTTCCGTAGATAACACGATCAGGATATAGTACGTGGTCAATATCATAGCGATTTTCGGTATAATTATACCCACAAATATCCAAAGTCCCAGGGTAATCTGTATGGTTGGACATAATAACACCCGCGAGAGCTGCAGTTACGGGACGGGAAGGATCGTGCGTTCTCACTTGGTTGGACAATCGTTTTGCGATATTACCCAAACGCTCTGCCTGCGGCGCTTCTGGCAAATAACCACCATACACCTTTTGTTGGATTCTTCCTGAATCTAAAACAGGATGAGAATAGGGATCATTTGGATAATCCACTTCATTACCAATACTCCACATGATAACAGACGGATGGTTGCGATCGCGTCTAACCATATCCGCCACATCCCTACTGCTCCATTCCTCAAAAAAATCGTAAGTACCTTCGTATCCCGGCTTACCTTTATTCCAACCAACCAACCATTTTCGTTTTGAAAACTCCCACTCATCGAAGGCTTCGTCCTTCACCAGCAAGCCCAATTCTTCACATAAATCATAAACATCAGGAGCTTGTGGATTATGGCTCATGCGTACAGCATTGCACCCCAACGATTTTAAGTTCTCTAGCCTTCTTTTCCATACCTCTTTGGGAACAGCACTCCCCAAACAACCGGCATCATGATGAATACAAACACCCTTTATTTTCATCCCTCTTCCATTCAAATAAAACCCAGTATTGGCATCAAAACGAATACTACGAATACCCACTTTGGTCTGGCTCTCATCCACAATTTTTCCCTCAACTTCGATACGAGTGTATAATGAATATAAATATGGAGTATCCAAATCCCAAAGTGCAGGTTTATTCACCATCATTTCTACACTTTCCGATAGAATGGATTGTGCACTTACTTCGATAATTTTCGAGGCTGTTGCTATTTCATTCCCAAGGGTATCGACCAACACGCTAACTAATTTCAATTCCTGCAAGTCATTGGTTTCGTTTTTCACTTCCATGGTCACTTCCACGCTTGCTTTTTTTGCACTAACACGAGGAGTCGTATAATGCACTCCCCATTGGTTGAAATGTACTTTCCCGGAGGTAACTAAATACACATCGCGATAAATACCAGAACCAGTGTACCAACGAGAATCGGCTTGACGACTGTGATCTACCTTAACAGCGACAACATTATGGCCTGAGCGGTTGATATATGGTGTGATATCATAGCAAAAAGAGATATACCCATTGGGACGCTTCCCAACAAGCTGGCCATTGATATACACTTCGCTTCGGTTGTACACACCCTCGAAATACAAATAGGCTTTTTGCTCTAAGGACAAATTAGAAAAATCAAGCGTTCTACGGTACCAACCAATTCCTCCTGGCAAATAACCGGTACAACTTGACAAGGTTGGACTTAAAGTGGCTTCAATACTCCAATCATGGGGCAAATCAAGTTTTCTCCATTCTTTATGTTTATAAGCTAAATCCTGTGCACTTTCGGGATTATCCAACGTAAAATACCACCCATCGTTTAATAAATAACTCTTACCAAAGGATACTTGGGCTTGATTTACCAGTGATATAGAAAGCAAAGTTATAAATACAGATAAAACTCGAAGACTAAAATATCCTTTCATCACAATTATGTTAATTATTAAGCGAAAAATCTCTTTGCTTGTTCTTATTTTTCCCAGGGATCCGTTCTAAACGGATAAGCAGGCAACTCACTACCATTCACCAAATTAACATTAGGCTTACCTGCAAATGCATAACGAACGTACTTAGGTTTCTCTATTTCAGAGGAACTTAAAACGACACATTCCCCCTTTATTTTTGCCTTGGCCTTGGTCCATTGTCCAGACTCATCAGCTATCCAGAAACCAGAGGGTGCCTTATGATTTGTTGTTTTGAGTCCGTCTGCATTGTTAAAATACACCACAAGTTCACTACCCTGAATTTCAACATTCTTAAGGGTGGGCCCCATGTCCTGCACATCCTGACCCAGCGTATTTTTTGCTGCCAAAAGCGCAGCTCTTTGACCAATAGGCAGTTTATCATGGGGGTGAATATTATTCACATCGCCCAAGTCGATCGTATTTATTAATGTAACATAAGGTAAGTCAAGTGCTGCCGCTTGCGACTCACGCATCCATGCCCAGGACGGTTCTGTTGGACTTTCCGGATCAATGACCTTTTTGCTTTCGATCCCTTTTCCATAACCAGGAAGCATAACCACCATAAAATGCATCTCCTCATCATTCCAACGATCCCTATAAGTTTGTATCCACTGTTTAAGAGCTTGGTCATAATCCTTAATCCCACATACGCGGTGAAACCAATTGATATCATCTACATCGGGCAATCCTGACATATAACGAGTATTTCGCTCGCCTTGATACCAAAGCAATCCCCGACATGCAAAAGGAATAAGCGGATGCATCATCGCATTGTAAATAATATTAGGATTTCGTCTTAGAAATATATTTTCTTTATTGGTCCATTTATCCGGACGGCTCATTAATTCCTCAATTCGTTTTACCCGCTGTGTATCTGCATCAAAATCGTTCATGATGGTATCAAAAAGCGGTAGCTTCTGCGTCATACTTCTGGGCATCCAGGCTTCAATTGACGAACTACCCCAAGCGGTTTTAATGATCCCAACAGGTACTTCCGCCAGGTTATTCAAAAAATAAGCAAATGAAAAGGCCACAGCACTATTAGGATGTCCTACCTTCCATTTACCTTGAATCTCTTCCTGTTCTTTTAAGGCCACTGTATTTTTCACATTAAAGCTACGCATATTTTTAACCAATGGAACCAGACCTCTAATTTCAGGTATCGAGGCTGGCGACATAAACATATTCGATTGCCCTGAACATATCCAAACCTCACCAACGAGTATATCTTTAATAAGCACCTCACTTTTTCCTGATATGGACATATCTCTTCCCACAGCAGATGCCACCAAAGGATCTAAGCGTACAATCCACTTTCCATCAGCTCCGGCTCTCGTTGTTTTTATTTGTCCAGCAAATTCTACCTTTATTTTTTCTTTAGGGGAAGCCTTTCCCCAAATAGGAACTATTTTATCACGTTGCAAAACCATATGGTCAGTAAAGATATTGGCCGGCATTAAAGATTGACCAAAAGCCGATAAATCTGCAAGAAAAAATAGCAGTATAACAATGTGTGTAAAAGTTTTATTATTCATGAAATTCATATAGATAATTTTATGCTAAAAGTAAATATAAATGCGCTATATGATTATTGTGTTTCTTTCAATTGCTATAGTAAATATTTCAAAATCCCACAAATGTTCTATTATATGACATATTCTGTCTGTGTCGTTTATACAAATACCCTGAAATATAATTCATACAAAACACAATTGTCAAATAATATCCGATCTTTGGGTGCAATATGTCGTGGCCATTTGGTATAAGATATAGTATTTAATTCTACCAATTCTTTATTTCGAATAAGATGCGCCCTTTTATCATTACTGGTTGGGGTAAAGAATGAGTAATCAAAACCCTGGTTATAAGGTAATAAGTCAGGATTAAACTTTTCCGGATTATGCCCTGCAAGATCCCACTTACCAAGCATACAAGTGGAATAGCCTACTGACTTTAATACCTCAGCAATAGTGACCTCACTCAAAGATAATTTTGGATGAGGCGCCACACCATCATCATTTCTTGCATTTCGCATGGGATAGCACCCCGTCATTAACGCAGCTCTGGATGGTCCGCAAACTGTTTGCGCATAAAAGCTGGTGAACTTCATTCCTTCATCTGCCATTTTATCGATGTTTGGTGTTTTGATGTTAGGCGAACCAAAACAACCAAGATCCTGATAACCCTGATCATCCGTAATAATGATGATAAAATTTGGATGTTTTATTTTTTGCGAAGAACAACGAATACTCATGAGTGCCAATACTATAAAAGCAATGCCTTTTATGATATGTTTTTTAAGGGTCATAATCTGTTCTATTTATTTACTACTATATTAAATTCGCAATGGATCTAGCTTGAATAACAGCTTTTCATTTTTCTTCCTTAATCTTCTAATCCTGCTTTAATTTCTTCAAAAGAAACACCCAATAGGCGAAGCGCAGTCGGATTTAATTCTTCTTCCGTTCCATGTAGGTGTATAGTTCTTTGAACATGTTGCATTAATTCTCCCGGAGTCAATGCTGCAGCGGGAGACGAAGATTCAATTTCATAAAAAGGTCCCATTGGTTTCTTTCCCGGTGAAGGAGCCCCATCATTATAAGCATTAATGACATCTCCACTGTAGGGTTCTTTTTGATGTTCCCACATAGAGTTCACGTAGCCATTAGGTGCATCCTGCACATTATAAGTCACTACAGTCAGTACTCTATCCTTGGCGTCATAACTTCCTGCTACGCCCAATGATCGAAGGGCATTAATTCCAATTTTACTACGATAAATACCATCTCCTTTCATAAAGAGAACCCCTTCGGCGAATTCTTCATTTAAAATATTTTCAACAAGCACCTTATCCAAAAGCTTGACGGTTCTTTTAATCCCTATTTCAAATACAGTTCCACTATAATTTACAAGCCTTGCCCTATGCTCAAATGAAGCAGATGCCATCGTACGCTCCACCAATCTATACGCCTCATTATCAATAACTGATGGTGTTTTCCAGTTAGAAAATTCAAATTTGTCGCCAGGTTTAAAATACAAAGCAAATTGTCCTCCCTCAGGCCCAAGCCAGAATCGCTCTTCGCCTCCAAACACATAAATATGCTCTTCCAAATTTCCCTTCCGTTTCTCCTTGCTCTTGAGAAGCAGGGTGTCGATAACATAAATCCCACAATCCCCAGTTAAACTGAATGATATCGTAGTCGTTGGCTGTAATCAATGCTTCCACGTTTTTCGGCCCTTTGCCTGTATGTTGCGCATTTCCGGGGTTATGAAATACATCAGCTTCTTCTTTTAATTCTTCCCGAACAAAGGGAGTATAATCCAATGGAAATTGAGTCTCCTATAATTAATATTTTCGCTTTCTATTCTTTAAAACCTGCAGTTATTATAATAAGTGCAAGTAAAACAAGTTTTAATTTCATTTTTATTATTTATGATAATTATTTTTAAAAGCACGCCTTATATTCTGGGTTTAATCCACATACAATGTCCACCTCCAGGTGCCATGATTGCCTTTACAACATCTCCCTTTTTCACCTTTCCTTTTCGCACTCTGTAAGCTTCTGGATTAGTCTTACAGTGAGTTTCTTCCGTATCTTCATAATAGGTAATTTCATAATCTTGTCCCTCTTCCAGGAAATCAAGGTGAATATCCAGTGCACCTCCTTTTTGACAATAAACACTACCAATAAACCACTCCCGATCATGTCGTCGTGCCGTACTAATGTACTCGCCAATTTTTGCATGAAGAACATGACTCTCATCCCATCTTCCCACAGGCATTTTTTGAATAAACTCAAACAAATCGGCTTTTGCAGCGTAGGCCTCTGGTGCATCTGGAATACAAACCAAACCACTAAAAATAACGAGTGTGCGAGCTGCTTCTGAACATACAGTAGACAAATACGAGTGGGGTTTACGCGGCCCCTTTTGTCGCAAGCCCGCATTAATACCATTTAAGTCAAAATTTCCATTATTCATATCCAGCGGACCAGTTATGGCATTGATCAAAGCCATTTTTATAAAAGTTTCTGGGGTAAAAGCCCTTCGTGAATCCTGTTGTGCATGGCAATATTCACGAGTAATAGCATTGGGATAAGTACGGCGTATTCCGGTAAAAGGTACCGGGCTATCATGAAAATCGATGAGAAGATGACTTGCTGCACTCTTTTGAATGGCTTCCCGGGTAAAACCAACCTTACTACCCATAAATCCATATTTGATACCTTTCATTCCTAAAGACTGATAATAAGGAAAAAGAGCATCATCACCATACTCTCCATGTCTTCTATCATAATAGAGCATGAGTTGAACATCTTTTTTTGCAGCATAATCAATGACCGCTTGCAAAGCTAGTTTATCCGATAATTCAAAATGTCCTTTTGTGACATGCTTATACCATGCATCATCAATAAGAAAATAATCAACCCCTGTTTCTGCTGCAAAATCTATAAATCTATAATAACTCTCATTATCAATACCATATACAAAACCATCTGGTGCTGTATATCCATGCACACGCCAATCCCATAAGGTCTTACCCGGTTTTATCCAATCTGTATTTTCAAGTTGACAAGGAGTAGCCAGGTTAATGGGAACTGTATTGACAACAAGCTCACCGGCAGTGTCCCCAAATAAAATAACACGCCAAGGACTCATCCATTTTTTATGGTCTACTTTTACTCTATTCACAGAAACCATCTCACCTTCAACATCTTCAGCATAAAGCCGCATGGGACTGATACCAGAAGCCGCATATAAATCTGATTCCAAAAGAGCCATAAACGACTCATTTGATTCTACGACCAAAGGAAGGCTAATCTTATTTTTCTTCTGTTGTAAAAAATCGTTTATCTCCTTATGATGCAAAGGGCCCAAAGGCTCCGTTTCGCCTTTCGGAAAATAATAATTGCTCTGTTTTGAAAAAGCATAACCACATTTTAAGGTCACTGCATCAGGTTTTTCGCCTTCATCAAGCACAAACCGAAAGGCTACTCCTTCGTTATAAACCCTGGCAACAAACACACCCTTAACTCCCTCAATATCAATATTTAATTGAAGCTGTCTATAATTATCACGTATGGTACTCTGTTGTCCCCAAACAGGCTTCCAGGTTGAATCACTTTCCATTTCATCAGCATCAATAATTGTTACCGCTGCATCGGCCATTATTTCCAATACAGAAAGACCAATTTTCTCCTCTCCCTGCTGACTAATTTGATAATTCAACTTATTATCTATTAAACGAATATGAAGAGAAAGCTTTCCTTCCGGAGCAACTAACTGATAATTATTCTTTTTTGTATTACACGAAGCAAGTGTTGTTGGCAATACTATAACTAAGAATATTATGCAAAAATTAACAATTTTCATATCTAAAATCTATTTTAGTGGCACATTAATCTCACCACAAAGTTCTATTGCATCATTCGTATTAAATGTTTCATTTACTTCAGGCATTTCGGCATTCACCTTTTGTTGCCACTTTTCTAGCTTCCTAAGCAGTTCTCTACTTTTTGCCGGATACTTAGCTGAAAGATTAATCTTTTCACCTAGGTCTTGTGGCAAATTAAAAAGAAACAACTCTTCGGTTTCAAATTCCTTAATCAGTTTCCAATCGCCCTCACGAATAGCTGCCCCCATTGAAAGTCCTTCTTTACGGTGGTGTGGAAAATGCCAGTAAATAGCCCTGTCGGGAAAATGACCCTTTTGATAAAACAGAGGAAGTAAACTTTGACCTTCCACTTGAGGATAATTTGATACTGAGAACCCTGCCAATTCAATAAACGTTGGAAAAAAATCAACAGATGTTACTGGTACATGACAGCTACTTCCTGGTTCTATTTTTCCATAATAATTCACAACCATAGGTACTCTTATGCCACCTTCGTACAAGGTTCCTTTTTTTCCTTTTAAAGGAGGATTACCCCACAAGCCCCCATTATCCGAATAAAAAACTACCATCGTATTTTTTAATAAATCCAATTCTTTCAACTTAGCCATCACTTTCCCCACGTTTTGGTCTAGTTTTTCAATCATAGCAAAGTATTTATTACCATTGTATTTATCCACATTCTCTTTAGGAGCTGCCAAAGGAGTATGTACAGTATAAGTTGCCAGATTTAAAAAGAAAGTTTTTTGTTTATTCCTTTCAATAAAATTAACTGCTTCATCTCCTAACCTATCTGTTAAATATTCTCCTTCCTTTCTATCCTGTATGGTTCCATTCTGATAAGGGTCAAAATATTTTTTAGGTTGTCCATAAGCACATCCTCCAATATTAACGTCAAACCCTTGCTTATCTGGATGATAAGCCGAATTTACAATACCATCCTTCGTATAAATAGAACCTTCACCACCCAGATGCCACTTCCCAATATATCCTGTTACATACCCATGCTCCTTAAGTACTTCGGCAAAAGTAACTTCCTCCGTGGGCAAATGATCTAAAAAATAAGCTTCCTTCAATTTTTTTCCTTTATTAAGCTTATTCAAATATTTTTCCATTCCCATACCCGGAATGTGACAAGTCAATTTTAGTGTAGCAGGATATTTTCCAGTCGTTAGGCTTGCTCTTGTGGGGGAGCATACGGGCGCTGAAGCATAAGCATCGGTAAAAACCATTCCCTCTTTCACCAAAAGATCAATATTAGGGGTATGAATTTTGCTTTTTTGTTTCATATAACCCACATCGGAATAACCCAGATCATCCACTACAATAAAAACAATATTAGGCAAAGAAGAAGGTTGATTTGCCCTACAAGCATATAAAAGAAAAAAAATGAATATAAAAGATATTAAAGATCTTTGCATTTTGTATTGTATTTAATAGATAACTACTTCACCTTATCGCATTCATAAATGCTTTACAATATTACATGTCCTGTTATCAAACCATTACCTAGATTCTAACAAAAGCTACAACTATTGTAACAATACATTTACACACTTTTACAAACCCTTGACTATATGCAACTTAACATACAACAAAAAAGAATCATTATTTAATACATTCAATAATGAATGAAATTATTTTATAATTTTAGGATCGCAATTTTAATGAATTTAAATAGTTCCTAAATGACCCATAAGTTCGCTTGGATACTTATCTTCATATCTACTTATACATCCCATTTTACCATCTTTGGTCAAAATGTTTTTTTTGATCAGATACAACAACCAGGTATCCATCAAGATGGAATATTTGATATTACACAGGACAACAATGGCTTTTTGTGGTTAGCAACCCATAAAGGACTCGTGAGGTACGATGGCATCCACACTGTTGCTTATGAACATTTTTATAAGGATGACCACTTAATACCTTGTGATAAGGTATTTGAATTAAGTGTTGATAAAAACAATGACATTCTAGCCATTACAACAAGCGGACTATGTAAATATTTTCAGCATGAAGACAGATTTCAACAAATCCCCCATCAAACAATCGGTATCCATTCTAAAATTTGTCAAACAAATTCTAGTAACACACTTATCACCTCCTCCACGGGCATATTATGCTTAACTAAAAACAATGAAATAAAAGATGTAGCAATAGCTGGTCATGCATTTTTTCCTCAACAAGAAAAAATAAAAAATATTTTTCATGCTACGGATTCATTATTTTTTATCGCTGCAGAAAATGGAGGTATTGGAGTTGCGCAATATGATTACAGGCAAAATATATTAAAAATAATCTCGTACTCCTATAGAAATGCAGTCTTCAATACAATTGAACGAGAGTCTGATTCTACCTACTACATAGGATTTAAAACTTTTATAAGCCGAATAAATCTAACAAAAACGGGCCAAATAAAAGCATTAAAGATGCCGGGAACCCATCCAATATTTTCTTTAAAAATGAGTAGCATTACCGACATATTAGTATCTACAAATAAAAACATCTACATATCAACTGTTGGAAACGGTTTAATTGAAATAAATAGCAACGATGGTCATATAAAAAGATACCTGCAAAGTGATAACAAAAATAGCTTAAAATGGAATACGCTGCTTTGTCTATTTGAAGACAAGTCGGGCGTAATTTGGATTGGGAAAGGCCAGGGAGGAATTACAAAAATCGATACAAAACGTAAGCCCTTTTTCAACTTAAAGCATAATCCCATGGATAAAAAATCACTTTCGCATGATTATATCAACCCTATTTTAATTGATTCAAAAGGATATTTATGGGCCGGAACATTACAAGGAGAGCTCAATAGATCTATCAATCATTTCTCAGAAACACATATATCTGAATTTGAATTTGAACTAATATATAAAAAGGATATTATGAGATATGCTTTGTTCCAATTAAATAATTATGTCATCATTGGCGCTGGCACCACCATACTCTTTTACAATTTAGATACAGAACAATTTACAACATTACCTCCAGGCAGCAAGTTACATCATATGATAGGCAACAATCCTATTTTTAATTTTGGTGTTGATCATAAAAATAGATTATGGATTGGTGGTGCAAAAGGATTATTATGTGTCGACTATCACAATAATTTCCAAAATGTAATCACTGGAAATTGTTCCCAAGTACCCATTAAGACGCTTAACGGAGTAGAATTAAACGAAAGAGTAAATCAGATCCTTTGCATGGATAGTTTAGGAACTTATATTGCAATGAATCATGGTTTGTTTACTGTTGCAGAAGAAAAAGACACACTATATCTTAATCACTACTATTACGACCCCAACAATGAGATGTCTTTAAGTCATTCCAGAGTTACCTCCATTTGTAAGGATTACAATCACCAATTGTGGGTTGGAACTTACAATGGAGGATTAAACAAAATTAATTTAAAAAACAATAATATCATTGGTTTTTATAATCGAAAAAACCTCATAAACTTACCTGTAAGTTCCATCTTCGACATACAAACCGATGACAAAAACAACCTATGGATTGCCTCACAAAAAGGAATCATAAAATATGATATCCAGCACAATTCGTACATTCAATATGCATACCCCTTGCCTGACGGGAACAGCAAACTAAACATAAAGGCTGGTGCAAAAACAAAAGATGGACAATTATTATTTGGTGGAAATAATGGTATCGTGGCATTCAATCCTGATAGAATATTAATAAACGACATTCCTGCACAAGTAGCACTCACCGGATTACAAATACTGGGCAAACCTATTAAGGTCAATGAAAAGATACACAATACAATCATATTACCGGCATCCCTAGAAGTGCTGGATCAAATCACTATACCCCACGAATGTAATAACTTTACAATTGAGTTTTCAACCTTACATTATTCTTCTCCTGAAAACAACTCTATAAAGTATAGACTAAAAGGTATTGATAACAATTGGCATCGCACATCGGCTTTACAGAATACCGTAAACTATCCAAGATTACCGCACGGCAATTATACATTTCAATTAAAAGCACTCAATTCCGACAACGTTGAGAACCAAGAAATAAAAGAGTTACACATTTGTATATTGCCTCCTTGGTATTTAACATGGATGGCCAAACTATCTTTTGGACTCGTATTTTGCTGCCTGCTATTTATCATATACAAATACCTTCACAATATTTCTCAGTTAAAACAATCTTTAAAGTTGGAAGGATTAGCTAAACAACAAGACAAAGAGTTGTTTGAAATGAAACAACAGTTTTTCACAAATGTATCCCATGAATTTAAAACGCCTTTATCTTTAATTATTGGCCCTGTAGAAAGCATGATGAAAAATTCTAAAAGTAGCGATTCAAAAAACCTATCACTGGTATTACGAAATGCACTACGGCTACAGCGATTGATAAACCAATTGCTTGATTTCAGGAAACTTGAACAGAAAAAAATGCAGGCGAATCTACAGAAGGCAGATATCAATGAACTAATTCAAGACGTTTTATTAGCGTATGAATATGCATTTAAAAAGGCAGAATTGAAAGTACAATTTATAAATAAAGTAGAAAAAATAGAATGCTGGTTTGACTATGATAAAATAGAAAAGGTACTGTACAATCTCATTTCAAATGTATGCAAATACTCAAAAAAAAATAGCCAGGTGCTAATTAAATCATTAATAGATAAAAATGAATTTGTATTCAGTATTTTAAATGAAGGAGAAGGCATTCCCCCATCAAAGAAACTACAAATATTTGATCGATTTTATCAACTTAAAAACAAATCTTCAGGCACTGGCATTGGACTTTCAATGACCAAAGAATTTATTGAACTTCATAAGGGAACCATCAAAGAAATTGGTAAATATGGTGAAAACTCAGAGTTTGTCTTTACGCTTCCCCTAAATCATACACCCTTTACGAATGTTGCTATATATCAAAACAGCCACATAAAAGCTCCATACTGTATAGAAAACAGTGATAAAGAATTATCAGAAGATAAACAACAAAGCATTTTAATTGTGGAAGACAACTTAGATATGATTGATTTCATCAGTGATATCTTCCAACAACATTTTCAGATCCTTACGGCCATCAATGGCATAAAAGGTTTTGAATTGGCACAAAAACATATACCAGACATAATCATCAGTGATATAATGATGCCTGAAATGGATGGAAATGAGTTGTGCAAGCGTATCAAAGATGATTCGAAGACTTGTCATATACCCTTGATCATGTTAACAGCCAAAGATACACTGGAAGAAAGAATAGAAGGAATATCCAAGGGGGCAGATGCTTATATTTCAAAGCCATTTAGAGCAGACCATTTAACAGCTCAGATAAACAACCTACTTGATTCGCGAAAAAAACTACAGCAAACTTACAAGGAAAAATACTCCCTTGTAACAGACAATATTGAATCTACATCTTATGACGATAACTTACTGAAAAAATTTGTGGATTTTATTGATGAAAACATTGCTAATTCTAACCTGAAAGTTGAAGATGTTGCCCAGGAATTAGCATACAGCTACATGCAGTTTAACCGAAAAATAAAGGCTCTCACAGGTGAGTCGGTGGGTCAGTTTATTACGCATTACAGACTAAAAAAGGCTAAACTAATATTTGAAAAAAATCCTACGGTTAGAGTATCTGATGTTATGAC
The DNA here is from genome assembly GCF_000517085.1 of Saccharicrinis fermentans DSM 9555 = JCM 21142. Lineage (NCBI taxonomy): Bacteria > Pseudomonadati > Bacteroidota > Bacteroidia > Marinilabiliales > Marinilabiliaceae > Saccharicrinis > Saccharicrinis fermentans. The sequence goes on from NZ_KI912107.1 coordinate 1,969,576, forward strand.
CGAAATTGGGTTCAATACCCATTCTCATTTTTCAAAATTGTTTAAAACCCAATTCGGTCTAACGCCAAAAGAATTTAGAGAGAAACTCATTCATTCTTCATCACCAACAAAATAAGCGACAAGGCTACTACTTTGTTTTTAAGATATCATCCGGAGCTTCTTCCAGCTCTATTTTAAATCCAATGGCATTTTTCAAAGTGCTTGTCAGAGGTAATTCAACGACCAGCTCGTCATTTTTCTGAATCCAATTAATCGCTTTATCATACCCCATGATAGACACTTTTTTAATGGCATCATTAATTATTCTGTCATCCGACCCCAAGGCATCAAAACTGAAGGTAGTACGACCTTCCTTTTGTTTCAAAATAAAAGCATATATATTTTGCCCTTTTTGGGTATAACGTACATCATCAGAAGTAAAACCTTTGTCGTGCATGTTACCATGTAACTTCATAACTGCATTGGTAGGGCCTTGTCCAAATACCGTAAAAGGACGCGTTTTGTAAATGCCTTCTCCATTAATCTTTAACCAGGCACCTATTTCTCTTAGAATAGCCTGCTGATCTTCAGGAATAACACCATGCTTATTAGGAGCCACATTCAAAAGCAAACAACCATTTTTACTTACGATATCAATCAAGTCGTTAATATAGGCTCCTGCTTCCCGCATTTGATAGTCATCGGTATACCCCCAACGCCATCCTCCCAATGACATATCTGTTTGCCAAGCTTCTTCACGAATACGATCTAACTTACCACTTTCAATATCAAGAACCGCAGCACCATCCGGCACAGGTCGCCATTTAATATTTTTGTAATTCAGAACTACTTCCTGATTATTTTTTAAACCTTGATTGTAATAATTAGCGATAAATTTTTTACGATACTCTTCATAGGCCGGTTCACTGAAACCCAGATCGAACCAAAAAAGATCAGGTTTATATTGGGTCATCATATCCATAGAACGTTCATACCAATGTTTTACCCACTCTTTTGATGCAGGTTCCCATCTATCATGCTTAGTCCAATAGAAATCCTTTAATTCTGGATTCATCGTTTCAAACTTTTCCTTATAGGTCCACCAGTGCCATCCATAAGCAAAATGTGATGACATACCCACTTTTAAACCTCGCTTTTTAGCTTCATCAAATATCAACCCTACAATATCTTTCTTAGGACCCATTTCAGTAGCTTTCCAACGGGTAATTTTAGAATCATACATGGCAAAACCGTCACAATGCTCCCCCACAGGAACAATATATTTAGCCCCGGCCTCCTCAAATAAATCAACCCACTCCTTGGCATCAAACTTCTCTGCTTTAAACATGGGTATAAACTTGGTATAGCCAAAATCCTCTGGCTTTCCAAAATCTTTCACATGGTTTTTATAGGCATTCGATGCTTCTTGACTTGGATTTCCCAAGGCATCCACTTGTCCTTCGTTCCACATATGATAGCCGTACCATTCCGAGTTATTGGCTGGAACAGTGGTGGGGCCCCAATGTATAAAAATACCAAACTTAACATCTTTAAACCACTCAGGTGTTTCATACTTAAGCAGTGATTCCCACTCCGGTTTATACTTCTTTTGTGCCGATAAAGTCATTAAAGGTAGCGCTATAAAAAACGCAATGATAGCATGCTTACAATTCATCTTTCTTAATTTTTAGCTTACAAGTTAACATTGCCGTCCTAGCCTTTTTTTATATAAATAGACTAAACAGCCTCTATTAATTATCTACTACAAAAATAGTGGTCTTTAGAAACAATATCTAGCACATAAGCAACGGGTGTTTATACAAATCCGACCATTATTTTATGAAGGATCTCGCCTGAATATTGTACCGTTGTCTACATCCTCATCAAACCCGGTTAAAGCAGTATATTTTAGACTCACTAACCCATCAACAAAGCCCCCCTACAATAAAACAAAAACCGTGCTACACACTGTACCCAAAGCCGCCTATTCATATAATAAAAGGGTTTCACAGAACAAATATTTTCATATCTTTCATTTCCAATGGTCACAAGAAAAATCCACCAGTATCAATTGCTTGTGATATATAAAATTTACGCCAGGTTTCTTTTATTATCTCTTTTTTAACAGTATTAAAATATTTTATCATACATTTGTAAAAAATAAACTAGGGGTGCCTAACTTCAAGGCTGAGATTATACCCTTTAACCTGAACAGGATAATGCCTGCGTAGGAAAGTAAAGTGAGAATCAACTATCCAAAGTTATATTCCCCTGTTTATTTGTAATATTCATTTAAATAAACAGTAAAATGGAACAAATTGTATCAGTAGGAATTGTTGATTCCTATTTCAAAAAACTCAAAGAAAATTTAACCGTAGATGTTGCCATTGTAGGCGGAGGACCATCGGGCATGGTAGCAGCTTATTATCTGGCCAGGCAAGGGTTTAAAGTAAGCGTATACGAACGTAAACTGGCACCCGGAGGCGGCATGTGGGGAGGTGCCATGATGTTCAATGAAATTGTAATACAGAAAGAGGCCTTACCTATTCTGGACGAATTGAATATTTCATACAAGCATTACGACAAAGATTACTACACCCTTGATTCGGTACATGCCACCAGTGCACTCATTTATCATGCCACCCAAGCCGGTGCAACATTTTTTAACTGCACATCTGTAGAAGACGTAGTATTTCTTGATAATAAGGTAAGTGGTGTCGTTCTTAATTGGGCACCTGTTCACCGTGAGAAAATGCACGTTGACCCCTTGGTAATTATGGCCAAAGCAGTAATCGATGGTACCGGTCACGATTGTGATATAGCCCGAATCCTTGAACGAAAGAATAACATTCAATTGCTCACGGCATCGGGTAAGGTAGAAGGAGAAAGATCCTTATCGATCGACGAAGCCGAACGCACTACCATAGAAAACACCAAAGAAATTTACCCCGGTTTGTATGTATCAGGAATGGCTTCCAATGGGGTTAGCGGAGGCTTTAGGATGGGGCCTATCTTTGGAGGAATGCTATTGTCTGGTAAAAAAGTGGCCAATTTAATAGCCGACAACTTAAATAAATAGGATGGAGAATTTTGGAACCTATATCATTTTAACTCGTCCTCAGCTACCCTATTCCGTCATTGCAGAAAAATGTGTTTTACATGGTGTAAAAATGCTTCAGTTACGCGAAAAACACCTTAGTGACAAAGAACTCATTAAGATTGGAAAGGAGATCAAAAGCATCACAAAAAATAGCTCTACCAATTTTGTAATAAACGACAGACCGGATATAGCCGCTATTTGCGATGCTGACTTCCTACACTTAGGACAAGACGATATACCTATTAATGATGCCCGAAGTATTGTGGGCAATATGAAAATAGGCATATCCACCCATTCTATTGAGCAAGCTAAAGAAGCATTGAAACACCATCCTGACTACATCGGGTTTGGTCCAATTTTTCCAACCAACGCCAAGGCCATTCCTGATCCCCCCCGTGGGTACAGAACAACTTCAAAAAGTATTGCGTTTTGCCAACGTACCAGTGGTTGCCATAGGTGGTATTTTTCTAGAAAACATAGAGCAGGTGACAAAAGCTGGCGCAAAAAACATAGCTATGGTTCGCCACTTTATGCAAAGCACAAAATTCGATGAACAAATTGAAAATGTAAACAAACTATTAAAATAAACAAAATTAAACGGTCATGGATCGAACTTTCAATTGTACCTCTGGGACCCAAATAAATTCAAAACTACACTTACCTTTTAATTTTGTTAAACTATATGCAGATGAAAACACAAATAGAAAGTGCCAAAGAAGGTATTATAACGCCGCAAATGTACGAAGTGGCACAAAAAGAACAGGTAGATACTGAGTGGATTAGAAATGAAGTGGCATACGGGCACATTGTTATTCCCAAAAACAAGCACCATGATTTTCCGGTACGGGCCATCGGAAAAGGCTTAAGCACAAAGGTAAATGCCAATCTAGGGACATCCGAAAAGCATTGCCAATTGCATGAAGAGCTTGAAAAAATGGGTATTGCCATAAAATATGGAGCCGATGCCATTATGGATTTATCTACAGGAGGTAATATCCATCAGATATTAAAACAAATTATTTCACAATCAACGGTAATGGTAGGTACAGTACCTATTTATGGTATGGCAACCCGTTTATTATCGGAAGGAAAGAAAATTGCCCAACTTGATCCGGAAGAATTATTTCAAGAAATAGAACTTCAAGCCCAGATGGGTGTTGATTTTATGACACTTCATTGTGGAATAACCCAATATTCTCTTTCATTTTTAGATAATGACGAAAGAGTATGCGGCATCGTCAGTCGGGGTGGCGCACTACTAAAACGATGGATGGTTGATAACAATAAAGAAAATCCTCTATATGAGCAGTACGACAGGATTCTTGAGATATGCCGTAAATATGATGTAACTATCAGTTTAGGTGATGGATTGCGTCCGGGCTGCGGAGCAGATGCTTCAGACAGAGGACAAATAGCTGAATTATTGACCCTCGGCAAATTAGTGGATAGAGCCAGAGAAAAGGGTGTACAAGTAATGGTGGAAGGTCCTGGTCATATGCCTATGGATCAGATTGAAAGTAACATGAGATTCATGAAGAAGATTTGTCATGAGGCCCCCTTGTATGTTCTGGGCCCCTTAGTTACCGATTCCGCCCCTGGATATGATCATATCGTTGGTGCCATTGGAGGTACCATGGCTGCCATTCATGGTGCAGATTTTTTATGCTATGTTACACCTGCCGAGCACCTATGTCTTCCTAATGCGCATGATGTAAAAGAAGGCGTGATGGCAAGTAAAATAGCAGCCCACAGCGCTGACATAGTAAACAATATCAATGGCAGCAAGCAACGTGACTACACAATATCAAAAGCACGTAGGGAATTGGACTGGGATACCATATTTAAAAATGCACTTGATCCTGAACTGGCACAAAAAAGAAAAATGGAATCGGAGAGTAGTGAAGAAGATCATTGTACCATGTGTGGCAATTTATGCGCCGTAAAAAACGATCAAAACATCTAAAAAACATTGTATATAAGGGTTTATTCTCTCATATAAAGAAAAGGAGAATAAACCCTACGCTTTGACAAGCTAGCATACTTTCGAAGACGGCTTAAAAAAGCTACGTGTTATATACTCCGTCTATTCCTTCAATAACAAACAAACAATAAAACCAAAAACGCCGGTGCCCCCTATCCAAAGCAAATAAGGCATCAAATTTTGTGCATCCTTTTGTCTAAAATAAAGCCAAAAAATGAAGGCTAAAACAAAATTTACGACCAACACCCACAATTCAGCAAACTGTATACATGGTTTTACAAACTCACTATACCCAGATAAAAAAGTAATTTGAAAAGGAAAAACGTAACTTAAAACCACTTCCGTTTCCTGCGGTCTAAGTAGACTGATACTATCGACTACATTTTTGGATATGGCCTCAAGTGCCAGACATTCTTTCCCCTTGTCTGAAACCACGTTCGTCATCCAGAAAAATGGATTAGCCATGACAATTAAGCGATCCTTTTCGGCATTAAAAACAGGGGTTTTTATGAGTTGGAGTTCATAATTATTGGTGGTAATAAGATAAACCCTGTCTTTCTTATCAAACAAAAAACCATAATGACTTTTATCCTGAGGTTCACGAACTGTAATATGTAATGGCTGAATATCAGCAGGTATATTTATATTTTTAACAAAAGGTTTTCCATTCACCATCTTCAAGTGAAAAATACGATCCTTCGCATCCAACACAAAGTACCCTTCATCATATAATTTTCGAAGCGTTGGATTACCAAAAAGCTTTTTAGCCGGAAAAGCAAAGCCAACACCCTCAAATGCTTGCATAAAAAGTTGACTTTTTTTTATATTAATCTCATTCGTTTCCGGATTTATAAACTCTATTTTGTTTTTAATACGAAAAACATCTCCAGGCATCTCCAGCTTTACCCTTCCCGAAAATGATTCAAACAAAGTATAAATAGGAATAGCAGGTGTACTAATTTCTACCGGGTTATATTTTAAAAAAAACGTTCCGCGACTTATATCCTGCACAGTCACTGCTTGACCATTTATACTATCCGGAAACCTATTGTCTTTAAACAATTGTTTCGCATAAAACAATGGTAAAATACTATCAAATTCAGATTCAGAATATTCTTTTCCTGTTTTTAAGTTTCGTCCAAAAAAACCTTGACCTCCATCATTATAGTCCATGGTACAAAAAGCATTCTCTACCGAGCTATAGTAAGTAAAAACATTACGAGCTGACTGATCGCTTACCATATGGTACAACAATGGCAAAAACCAAGCCAACAGCATGGTACACAATACAATGATCGAATATTTAATAATTTTCATACACTCTAATTAATTTAGCAAAATCCCAATTACCGGTACAAATTATATCCACGATCACATGTGCCGGACAATTTACTTGATCCATGCCGATTTCATATGTGATAAAATGACTTGTTTCACGCATAAACCTAATCTATATTACCATTTTTAAACCGATGAACCGATAATAAACTCAAAGGAAATAATAATATTGCAATACATACTACAAGCCATAGCATGGGTACCATAGCCCCTGGCATAAACGAAAGAAAATATAAACGAATGGTAGCAAAACCCATTATTGAATATATTATTCGCATTTTCCATGTTGGTTCTAGAGTAATACCTGCAACCAATAAGTACGATACCAAACCTGCCAAGTACCAAGGTATTACTGTCTGAAATGTCGACACCACAAATTCAGTTGGGAAATAACAGCAGGAAAAAATATACAAAGCGATGCATTGTACTAAAAATGTAAGCAGTAAAACACCTAAACCATACCCTAGCATTAGTTTAATAATGCTGGATTCTTTTAGAGGTAGGTGCAAAGTCAATTTAATTCGTTTTTGTATAATCTCGGGTACAAACTGAGCTACAGACATACCTATACCTGTGATTACCGGAAAATATTTGATATCCCTAAATAAAAATTGTTTCCGGTTGACAATAATATCCCACAGGTGTTCCATTCCGGCAAAACGAAAGGAACGACCAACAGATATAAATATATAAATCATCAGTAGAACTCCGGTTAATAAAATTCCCATGGAAATAAACCTTGTTTTTTTCCATTCCTTGTATATGAGTGCTTTTTTCATGAACTAGTATTTTCCCGTTAGCCCAATAAAAGCCTCTTCTAAAGTGAGGTTTTCTTCTATCATATTATCTGCTAAAATATTTTTAGAAGAGAACATTTCCAAGAGTTCTTCTTTTTTTAACATTGAATATAGTTCTGTATTTTCTTTAATGGTAACTGGATGAAAGATTCCATCCACTCCATTTAGTTTTTCCACATCTACCGATTTAAGTCGATAACGTTTAAAGTTCGACAACAATTCCTTCACTGGCCTTTGCAATATAATACCTCCGTAATCCATGATCATACAATCATCAATTAAACGTTCCATATCCTGAATAATATGCGAAGTAACAAACACGGTTTTATTTTCAGCCCTGGCATATTCACTGAGGTAATCCACGAACAGCACACGATACCCGGGATCAAGTCCCATGGAAAAGTCATCCAATATCAAGAGCTCTGCGTCCTGCGCCAGTATCAGTCCCAACGCCACCTGAGAACGCTGTCCACATGACATTTGCGAGAGCTTCTGCTTATGGTCAATTTTCAGCATCTTCATTAATTCCCAATAGGCTTCTTTTTTCCATTGGGGATAAAAGGCGGCATAAAATTTTTCTATTTCAGCAATATTCATAAAAGGGTACTGCACATGTCCTTCAATGAGCAAGCCAACTTTTTGTTTGGTTGCTGGAGATAAGTTAGCCGAGTTTTCTCCAAACACAAGACATTCTCCACTGCGCGGTTTCAGGTAACCGTTTAATATATTAATAGTAGTTGTTTTTCCAGTGCCATTCTTTCCCAATAGTCCTAATATACGACCTTGTGGAATCTCAAAGTTTAAGTTCTCATAGATACAGCGATTGCCGTAATAGTGAGTTAGATTTTTACATTGTACGATTGCTTGCATATTTTCTATAATGTGAATCCAATAGCCAGATGAAATGCTGAAAAAGGTAAATCAATATCATATATTTCGTAACAATAAATAGCTTTAATATAAAGTCCGCTAGATCCATCTAAATCCTTATCATAGCGAATTTCTGGTGATAACAATATTTTTTTGCTTGTTAGATACTTATAATTAGGTATCACAAAAGTTTCATTCGCTGTTGGTGCAACAGAGGTACTTGTTTCCAAATCCTTATCTAAATAATACGAGAATATAGTGGATAATTGAGCACTTAAACCAGAAGTATTCATTCTATAATTAAAACCACCATTTAATTTCGTTTGAATAACGCTATATCTCTGAAAAGAAGGAGCTGTAACCAAAGAAATCAAGTGCGTCTCATCATATTTTATATAACCAGCATCCATATCTACGAACCATTGTCTTTTTTCAAGGGGTTGAAACATCATTATCCCAGATAGACCAACTTGATAATTATCTAAAGAATATTTTTTAAGATTGCTGACTAATATACCAGAATTATTATAATTATATTCAGTTCCGTTATTTGATTTTAGTGTCACATACATTTTTAACCTTATATCCTTTAAGTTATCCGATAATAGGTATCCAAGTTCAGAATGATATTGATGAGAATTAAGTTGGTTGACAATATTATTTGAAGTATCTAATTGCTTCAGCGTTGAATAACAGAAATCAGCAGTTGCAAACCATCCTTTATTATTAGCTGGAAATAATTGAATACCTAAACTACCTTGCTCTATCTTATATTTATTTTGGGGTCTATCATTGGCAGTTATTACTGTGGAGTAACGATCATCAAGTGCACCTAACCCTCTCATGTAAAACATCTTACTTCCACCACCCGATCGATAGATCTCAACAATTTGCTCTTGCTTATAACCGCCATACTTTAAATGTAATCCTAACCGTTGCTTACCAACAGGCAAGGTAGCTCCCATAGAAATTTTTAAATCTGATATAGTAGATTTGGGTCTCGGATCCAGTTTTCGATATTCCAGTCCGGAACGATAGTGAGCCTCACCCCCAATACTTAGTTTATTGAATTGCACAGCATAACCACCATTAAAATAGTAATGCTCTCCATAAGAAGTTCGAACAATAGTATCGGCAACTATATATGGATATACCAATAATGGATCTGCCACATTGCTCCACTTAATACCTTCTATTTGTTCATTTTTATAGGCTGCGCTACCCCATAAAACTTCTTTTTTCTTTTTTAATAAAGATTGGGCATGAAACAAATAAGTAGTATGTGCATTTCCTGTTTGGATATGATACAAGCCTTTTGCTTTATCTTTTTCCCATTGTAACGATACATCAGAAAATGAGCTATCTGGATGAAAAAAATAAAAAGAAGGATTATTTAGCATGGATGCCATATAACTCTTTAATTCTTTTGTAAAATAGTTCTGACCAGTGACACTACTTTGGCCAATGGCAAAAGAACCAATCAATATGGATAGTAAAAGAAATGTTATACGCATCATTATCTGGTAAAGAAAAGTAGATGACCTGCCTTCTACAGCAAGTCATCTCTATATTACATTATAAATTCATTATTTATCTTCTATTGTTCCAGGAGAAGGTTCTGCTGTGGGAATGAAGTCAAAGGCAGAATCGTTTGTATCCAACAACACCTTACGTCCGTCACTCTCTACCCTATCCACCTTACGCTTAACAGACTTACCATAACGTGCATCATCACCATCTCCACAATGTGTCCAACTTATATCCAATGAAGGATTCATTATTTTCCATTCAAAACTAGAAGGGGTACTGCACTCAACAGCATCAATAATATACTCATTAGGTACCTTCCAACAGGCACCGCTTCTGTCATAAACATTATCATTAACAATCAACTGATAATCATAGCTATAATCATATTCCTCAACAAAAGTTTCAGGACTTATGTCGTCCATTTTAAATAAAAAATAAGAGGTAAATCCACGGTTGTGCATTGTCCAGGAAGACTTTGATGTAGAAGCCATCTTTACCATATTGGGAACAGTAGGTACATCAGAGTCATAATCGGGTCCATCGTACCATTCGAAATCCGCATGCGATAAATCAAATGAATTAACATTTTCACTAGTATGATCAAGTGCTAAATCACACAATAAAAAAGTCTCACCCGGTTTTACAAGATGCTCTGTACCATTTCCTGGTATTTTATAAATATGCCCAACAACTGCATGTGTTGAGGTTTCATCTGGCGATAATCCAGTCACAAACGTAGAAGTCTTAAACCCAGACTCAGCAATACACAGACCATCCGCATATAAATCCTCTGAAGAGTTGTTATATATCTCTATATAAGCATCCTCTGAATAATTTTTACCTTCTGGTGTTAAACTCCCACTAAAAAAGATTTCGGAGATGACAAATCCAGAGCTTTGCATCACCAAAAACAAATCTAGATTGACTGTTTGATTGGCTCCTCCAAATTCATAATTCTCCTCTAAAGCACGCACCTGAGCGGTCTGATTCGATTCTACACCCATCGCATCAAATGTGGAGTAAGAAACATTCCCTTCTAATTCAATATGGTAAAGTCCGTATTCTAAATTTAATGCAGGCACCGCCATCGATGTTAAGTTCAAGACTGTCTCATAACCAGAGTTGACATTTGTAAGGGTTAAAGTACCGGATTGAAATACAGGACTTTTATCTCCTAAATTTGTTGGATAAGTAATGGTTACCTCAACCTCAGATATGTCTTTACTGTCGTCTTCACAGGCAGTAAAAATTCCCAAAAACAAAAGTGATAATCCAAAAAGTAATTTTTTCATCATTATTTATTTATAGTTTTATATTTAGTTCCATTCCAAAATAAGGATTTGCATAACGACTGATAGTAAAGCCTTCGGCTTGTGAATAATCAGGTGCATAATACAATAGCCTATTCACATAAAATGCTAGTTTCATGCGCTTACCAATTAACTTGGTGACTTTTAAGTTCAACGTCCCTTCATAGGGGATGCGGTTATTTTTAAATGTATTGTCTTCATCATATAAAAAACCCAATATGGGGTCATCTTTATAGGCAGGCAGATAGGGATGTGCAACCTGGTCGTAGCTATAATAATATTCAGGCATACCATCATAATCATTATATTTACGGTCGGTAAACCACATGTTTTGAACTGTGATAGAAAATATCAAGCCCAGTTCTTCCATTTGTGTATCAAAGCGTATGTTGGTATTAAATTGTTTATAAGTCTTGCCGTCATCCCACAAGTAATAACCATAATAAGGGTAATCCTTATCTCCTAGCACAACCTGAGGAACTACGTATCGCCCTTGGCTGAGTTCATACTTGTTGTACAAATAGGCTCCATTTATGGATACCCGTGACTGAATAGCCTCCATACGACCAAGATCTAGCTGGTACTCTATTCCTTTTTTTATTTCCCTTGCGCCATTGGTATACTTTGAATACTTTTCAAACACTTGTCGCTCTTCATAATCAAACATATCAACAGTTGGGGGCGCACTTAATGTGGCTGGATCCGGTCCACTGGACACATCATAAAGCTTATAATCGATGATGGCTATTTCTCGCTGTGACTTAAATCCTTTGTTGGATTCTTCATGGAATGCCAACACATGAAACTTCATTTTGTCCGTACTCAGTCTAAATCCCAACTCTTGCTTCCTATTTCTATTGGGCCGCAGATCGTCATTCACCACATCAATAATCTCTGTTTTGTATTGTATCTGTCGCAGATTCTCATTTTGCGAATAATAATTAAGCTGTACCTTATCTATATATTTTAAGGGGGGGTACAGATGCGTTAAAGCCGGAAATTTCGTCTGCCATCCAAATCCACCATTCAAGCTAAAGGTAACATCCTGATTAAATAAGTGGAAACCGGGAAACACCCACGCCGCGTTCAATCGTGGATCGAAATATGCCTTATTATTAATGTAATAGCCTTGATCCATATGCAAGGATGCGGAGGCACGAACCCCGGCCTTCACCTCCAAACGATGGCCTTTTATGGGAATTTCAAATTCATCTTCGATGTATACAGCCAACTTTTGCATGGCCGGTACATCTTTGGGTGCTCGTGTACGACCGGTTCCTGCGTAGAGTGGACGGGTGGCATCATATACCTCCCCTTCGCCAAAATTCTTGTCATAACCATAATTGGCTCCCACTAGAAGCTGTTGTTCCACACCCCCGATAAAAGCAACCATATGACCATTTACATAGGTCGAAAAATGAACGGGCTTACCTTCGTTTTTATAATTCGCCACATACGACCCGGGCAAATAGCTTCCATAGTATTCTCCCTCTTCAAGACTCGTAGTTATTGGTTGAAGCTTACCGGTTACTGCTCTGCTCACCTCCATTTCAGTATGTGTATAACTACCGGTAACACTAAATTCTAATTCTTTCAACCAGCTATTAAAAAAACGCGCATGAATCCTTCCTCCTCCTTGTAGCTTGTTATAGTCTTCTTCATAAGAATCCGTCTCTTCGTGGTCTATTTCAGGATCCAGTCTTTTTTCATCAAAGGAACCCGTATAATCCATATTACCCTGAATAACCACCAAGCGATTGTCTCCCTTTAACTGATTCTGGTACCGAAGCGAACCTGTCATGCGAGCATAGTTCTTCTTTGCATCTCTGGGATCATTTTGATAATTCAGATAATCCAAATTAAGATTAAGAGTCTGACTTTTAAACAAGTGCAAACCCTTACCCAAGGCAAAAAGCTTTGAACCAGGCTGTGCTTTATACCTGCCTTTCCAATCGCCTGCCTTATAATTTCTATTAATCAGAACCACTCCACTGGTCAAATCTCCATAACGAACCGAAGGGATGCCTCTGATAATCTCTATGGATTCAATATTATCAGTGGATAACATACGCATATCAATACCCTTACCAGTTGTATTCGTTTGATGAATATCCAGATCTGTCCCCTCGCTATAACCAGTTATGTTTTGCATCTGGGCTTCATTTGAAACCAGCTGACCATCCACCATAAAAGACGTTCCAAAGGATGAATTATAATCATACTGGGTATCTATCGATTGTATAGCGGCCTTTACCTCACGTAATGCGATCAACTGCATACCTGTGAGATCTATATCTGACGAGGTTCCCCCGGGTAATAACTCCATTACATCTGCCAGACTGGTTGGCTGTAGGTGAGTCAAAGCGTCTTTACTTATGACAGAACTTGTTTCTAAACTTTGCTTCTCCTCGGCTATCACAGATATTTCTTCAATATTTTGCATGGCTGGCTCTAGGCAAACGCTTAGCTGATTATCCTGCGCTTGCACCAAATAAGTAACCGAAGTGGATGAATAGCCAATACTAGATACCTGAACCACTAACGTATCTCCCACCTTGGCTTTCAACTGAAAAAAACCTTCTGTATCCGTAGCCGTTCCTTGACGAAGAGTGGGTGATAAAACACTGGCAAAAGAAATAGGTGCATGAACAGTACAATCCTCCACGTAGCCCCTAATAATTATTTGACCCGTTAAAAATTGAACCATCGACAACAAGAAAGCACCTAGTATTACTTTTAACCCCATTCGTTGAACTTTTCAACAAAAGTATTCCGCGATAGCTTCGAAAACAATCATAAATAATAATGAAATAGCAACATCAAAAATTCCTCTGCACAAAAAAAATGCTGCAATATGACTTATCCCATTCTCGTATATGTAACAGGTTATCCGAATAGAAAGCCTTTATATTCGATCAAAACAAAAGAAACCTATCCCAACATATAGCTAAACAAAAATAATGAAGCAGCATATCCTTATACTTTGATGGGTAACCACTCTTGCGCCAGAAAGTGTCATAAACACTTTACTATTTTCAGATTCATAACATATAGCTATTGCAACACCTCGTGTTTAAAAGTTACTTTACAGCATCATTCAAACCATACAAAGATGAATCGTAGTACTTCTTTAAAATTAGGTATTGACAACTCTGATAGGATGAGGGTTACGTGTGCAGAATATAAAAGTGCAGAAATGCAAATTCTAATGCATCATGTATATGAATACAAAAAAGGCTTGCGAAATTTAGTGTTGCATACCATGCATATGAAAGAACAATACAAGACAGAAGAACTATTAAAAAGAAGAGGAATTAGTTTTATTACACAGGCACTTAGCTCTAGTAAGATAAATGTATTTTTTGGAGACAGTAAATGTGTAAGTATTATAAAATCATTTGGAAACAAAAACCTTAATGAGTTCAGCGACGAAGAAGATTTTATATTAGGAACTATGCTTGGTTACGACCGCATGCAACAATGTGAACGTTTTTTAAAACGTAAAGAGCTTCAAAGCAAAGCTTTGTTTTGTCACATGAACTCCACAAAAAGTCATTCATAGAATATAAATCTTTGACATTTATATATAGTAATGAAGGAAAAAAGGTGTTGGACTGAATATTTAGCCATTTTCAAAATAAACCAACACCTTTTTATTCTCTACAAAGTCAGTAAAGACGATTCCTAAAATCATAAAATATAAGGATTGATAAGGAGTAAGACCTTAGTAAATTTGCCGTTAGTTTTTATTTATTCTAATTAAACAAATGAAGCTCACAATCACTTTACTCCTATTTATCGTTTCATGCTCCATCATCAATGGTCAACAAGTCACTATTCAAGGCAACATTATCGACGAAAGCGGATTGCCCTTAACAGGCGCAACAGTACACCAAAAATACACGAATAATGCCACCACATCCAACAACAATGGCTATTACAGGTTAACCGTCAATACCACCAGGCAGAGCTCCCTTGTTTATTCAATGGTAGGATGTCTGCCCAAGGAAATTATCATCGAAGCAAGTAGCAATAGCCCTTTGAAATATGATGTCGTGTTGGAAGCAGATCCAGCAACGACACTAAACGAAACAGTAGTTATTGCAAAATCAAATATACGACTCGTGGAAGAAACTGGCTTTAATGTAGTGGCCATTGACGCAAAGCCCTACCATAATTCAGCCATCAATCTTACAGAGTTATTAAACCAGACTCCCGGTGTCAAGATAAACCAAGTGGGTGGACTGGGCTCTAAAACCAATGTCACCATAAACGGACTCAGTGGCAACCACGTTCGTTTCTTTATTGATGGCATGCCCATGGATGCCATGAGTTCTTCATTCCAAATCAATAACTTACCTGTAAATATGGCAGAACGCATAGAAGTTTATAAAGGTGTAGTACCCGTTAACTTTGGTTCCGATGCTTTGGGAGGAGCTGTCAATATTGTTACAAAAAAAACACCGGGCTCCTATCTCGATGCCTCTTATTCTTATGGTTCATTCAATACACATTTAAGTTATATTAATGCGGGTCATACCTCCGAAAATGGTTTCACCATACAACTCAATGCCTACCAAAACTACTCCGACAACAGTTATTATGTAGACGATGTCAGTGTGCTTGACTTTGAAACCAACCTATATACCTCCCCACAAAGAGTAAAGCGTTTTCATGATACTTATCACAACGAAACTGTCATATTAAAAACAGGGATCGTAAATAAACCTTTTGCAGACCAGCTATTATTGGGTTTTACATTAGGACAAGAATATAAAGAAATTCAACATCCTGCTTACATCAACCCTGTATATGGCGATAAGGTGTATACCTCCAACACCATCATGCCGTCATTTTTATATTCAAAAGATGACCTATTAATCGAACATCTTGATATAAACCTTGCCGCTAACTACAACTTTGGAGAAGGGCATAACCTAGACACAGCGTATTGGCAATATAATTGGTTAGGACAACGCAGAGAATCTCCTTCTAAGGGAGAAGTCTCCGCATCCGACTACCGTTATAACGACCATAATGGAACCATCAATGCCTGCTTCAATTACGAACCTATTTCGGGCCAACGCATCACCATTAATAATGTGACCAATCTCTTTTCGCGAAAAGGTGATGACATACTGGATACGGATGATAAAACCAATCAACATCCTAGAGAAAACAACCGAAACATTCTGGGTATAGGCCTGGGCAGTGACTTTGGAGACAAGATGAGTACCTCCCTATTTGCCAAGCGATATTCTTATCATTCATCAGCCTATATAAATGTCAATTATGCCGATGTAGAAGACTATCAGATGGTATCTTTAAGCGATTCTAAATGGGGTTATGGTTTTACTTTTACCTATTTTTTAAAGCCTGATATTCAACTAAAAGCCAACTATGAGTTGACATGCCGAATGCCTGAGAGCCAGGAACTATTTGGGCAGGTATTTACTAGTTACACGACTAACTTTAGTCTTAAACCTGAATCCAGCAATAACTTAAACTTGGGTATTCACTTAAATAAACCATTGAAACAAAATAACTTTTTTAGTGCTGACATCAACCTTTTTTACCGAAGAACCAACGATTTTATTAAACGCGTTGTAACTGTTACATCCGATGAATCTCACGAAAACATTTCATTGGTTAGAACGCCTGGTATTGATGCTGAATTGCGCTATTCCCATGGCAACCAGTTTACTTTCGGCACCAATATTTCATATCAAAGACCCATGAAGTATGATCCTAAAAACGATCCTACTCAAATAAATGCACTCGTACCCAACGAACCCAACTTCTTTGGAAACGCCGATGCAGGTTATTTTTTAAACGATTTATGGCTTAAAGATAGCAAATTGACCATTCGCTATCATTTGCAATTTATTTACGAATTTCTCAACGAATGGAATACGTATGAGTCGGCTGCCAAAAATCCTACCCAGTGGAGTCATGGTATCGGCATGGTGTATTCCTGGAAAAAAGGCAAATACAATTTATCCTTAGATGGTAAGAACATATTGGATGCCAAGTTATACGACAATTTCAGTCTGCAAAAACCTGGTCGTAATTTCTCTGTCAAGTTCAGGTATTTTTTCAAGAAAATTTAATTAATAATAAATAAGACGATTATGAAAACAAAACATTCTTTTTCTAAATTATTCTTTGCTGTACTAATTTCAGCACTCTCATTCACATCCTGTGATGATGACAACGACAATACTATCATAGATCCAGATGACAACTACGAAAGCAAATATATTGTAGTAGGGTCATCAGGCGAGAACGACTACCTGGTGACGGGAACCAGTGTAGAAACAGATAGTATCTTTGACGCAACTTCAGCAGATGCGTTGCAATCTGCGGGCAGTAGCTTTTGGTCCTTTGTCGGTAACAAAGTAGCTTATGGTTTCCTATACAATTCTACCGAAGCGGGTGTAACAGGGTCTTATATTTTAAACAGTGATGGTAATATTAAACAACGTAACGAATTAGGCTTAGAAGTTTCGGTACACACCAAAGGAATTGTAGGAGACAAACTTATTGTAGCTTATTCTGACAGACTTAGAGACACAACCGTAGCGAACAATGCATACTTTTACGAAATTGATCCAGAAACAGATGTTTCCACATTATATACCATTACCACCAATGATATGCTAGAAAATGGTGAGGCTGGTTATATTACAGATATAGCAGAATACGAAGGCTATATGATTGCCGGTGCACGTAGTATCAACTCTTCAAGCTTCACTTCCGAATACCTGAATAACACCTACGTGGTCGTATTCAATAACGATTACTCGGTGAAGCAAGTCATAAAAGATGAGGGCAGAACCGGATTTGTGGCAGGACAAAAATACTCTCAAGGATTAACAGGACTGGAAGTGATTGAAAACGGTGACTTGTATGTATTCTCCTCCGGACAAACCAATTATGTTGTTGCAGATTCGATTCTGGTGCCTTCTGGAATACTTAAGATCAATGCCGGCCATTTTGCATTTGATGAAGATTATTTTTTCAATATCACCGAAGCCTCTGGAGGCTATAACCTATACAGAAGTTATTATATGGGAGGAAGCACTTTTATATTGTCCATGTATCCGGGCATAGGCTCTAAGGCTACATTTGGCATTGATGCAGACCGTTTTGCCGTGGTGAACGTAGCCTCTGAAACCTTTACTTGGGTAAGTAATTTCGCCACTGCAAAAGGTATTGAAGATGATCCGTTTTTTGTGGGAGAACCATTTATTGATGCCGACAATGACCAATTGGTTGTTCCTGTAGTAAACTCTGATAATGAAAATTACTTATACACCATTCATCCGGAAACAGCAACAGCCACCAAGGGTGCAAAGGTTATAGCCGAAGGTGTTAGTGCCATAGGAAAGCTTACAAATCAGATCAATTAAAATAGAAAAAATATTTCTCATCCAAATTATGCACAATAACTCCGATCGTAATACCATTCGATCGGAGTTATTTTTATGTAGCCAAATAACGAAATAAATTTTGTCGCTCAGCGGAACTTATGGCCTTACCTTCAAAAAGGTGCTTTTGATTGATTCCACAACTATTCGTTTATTTAGTGATGCTCTTAAAGGACTAAAGGAGACAGAAAAAAGAAAGGTGGGCTTAAAGTACATATGCTCATTGATATAGTGCAATTAATTGGCAGGATTGTAGAAGTTACAACAGCTAAGATTCATGACAAAAACTTTCTCAATCATACGCACGCAGTATGACTTACCTTAATAGCCCAACTTTTAATGACTGTCATTCAAAAGAAGACGCAAACCAGGAAAGCATTTTCTATGGTCGCACCACTCATGAGAATAAGGTAGCTTATCTACAATTCTGAAAAAACACGCTTGTTCTTATTTATTTTTTTCCTTTTGTTGAGCCAAATAATAAAACCGGTAACTGGTAAACTAGATGCTATTAAACCTCCTAAAAAGGTAACTATTTTCCCAAACAAACCCATATAATTACCGAGATGAAGACTCCAATATACATCTTCAACTTTTTTATTGATTCTAAAGGCTCTTGGCAAATCAAATTTTTCTCCTGTATATTTATCATAGGCCACATACACTCCATCCATTGCACTTTTTATACCTATCTTGTTAGACATTTTTATCAACAAGTAATCCCACTGATCCATGCGAAAAGTTAATAATTGTAGTTGATTTTTGTGCGGATAGGTCTCAAATGCATCTTGAATAGCAACATCAATAGAAGCCTGTGATGATATTGTATCCTTGGGTGCTTGCACCATCAATGATTTCATTTCCAAGGCCGCATCACCACCAAAAAGGTTTTTGGTAAAAGCAGCAAAAGGTTTAAAAGCAATCAACAAACCTGTTATAACTAAAATAAAGGCAATGCCTGCACCATAAAAACCATAAACCTTATGTAAATCGAGATTAATACGCTTTAATGAGGCTGACCATTTAATGGTAAATGATGCTTTTTTATGCTTCTTATCCCACTTTTGAGGCCACCATAACACAATGCCCGATATTAAAGCAATCAGAAATAGTATACTTACTATGTCAATAATCCAAGGTCCTCCATCATGCCACAATAAAGAGTGGTGTAGATGTGCCAATACATAAAAGAAATAAATGGTCGCATCATCCTTTAAAATCTCACCTGTGTACTGGTCAATATAAACCATATGCAGGCCTTCTGTTTTGCTATAACTGTTAAACCTAATACTCCGGTGGGGATCCTTATAACAAACCATATAGCTGGGTTGCATCCGCTTAGGAAAGGCCTCTCGGACTATGTCTAGCAGTTTTTCGGTAGACAGCCTACTTTCTTTTACCTCATTTACATATCTGGCTTCGCCTGCCGATAAATCAATTATTTCGTCACTAAAAACAAAAATTGTACCTGTAATACAAACAAAAAATACCAGAGGAGCGGATATTAAGCCCAACCATAAATGGACCTTCGTCCACAATTCTTTAGAAATCATCATTAATATATTATAGTTATTATTATTTCAACAATTCAGGTATATCTATTTGGGGATAAAGTGATCTGGCCTCTTGAAATTTTTCTTTGGCTAACTGCAACTTGTTCATTTTTATATACAATTCTCCCAAGGCCTGATAAGAATAAGCGCTGTTAGGATAGTTATAAATGTTAAGTAATAGCAATTTTTCAGCACTCGCAAGTTCTTCGCGTAAAACACAGTAGTCTGCTATTTTCTTCACCAAACCTTCTGGTGGTTCTATCTTGAAGCAAATACTGTCACTTACCTGCCGATAATGTTCCATCAGCAAAGCCGGACGAATGGGTATTTCCTTTACTGGCAAGCAAATACCATCATAAATATAACGTACGGAATTATAGCTGGCTGGTAAAAAAATAGTTCCATGATTTTCTTTAGATAGATATTCAAAATGATAACGTAAGCCTCTATTGGCAAATGCTTCCAGGACTTCATTTTTATATGCTAAAATAGATTGTGAATGACGATAACGATCTTTTTCTTTGGTCTGATTGTATGCCATAGATAGGTATAAACACCTCCCTTGCAAATCGATCGTATCTTTTAACAAAAGTGCTGATTTATAAATAGATCTATCATCCCACCAAATACTCGGATCATGAACAACATAGCTATTGAAACACGTTGGTCGCTCCTGCAAGGCATACAGCGCAAAGAGTCCTCCAAACGAATGACCATTCAAGATTCGGTATCCATTGGTTCTATAGCTTCGATCCACGAAGGGAATCAATTCCTTTTCAATAAACTGCAAAAAATGGGCTGCTCCTCCACTGGTTTCATGTATCTTTTTACCTGAATGAATAACCGAGCTGTTAGTGGGTGTCATATCACGTGAACGGTCGTTATTCACAATACCCACAATAATCATCTCAGGCATATAATTGTACAAGCCTCCTGTTAAAGCCTCACGCACCGCTATCATGGAATGAAAATGAAAGGCAGGATCCAATAGATACATCACCGGGTAAAATGCCGGTGCACACAAGCTATCTTGGTACGATTGGGGTAAAGACACCCATAGGGTCCTGTTTTCATCGAGTATAGTGGAATGGAAATCAAGCTTATGCCCGACAATAATATCCTGTGCAAAAAAGTTATGAAATAGAAAGTAAAAAAAGAACAATAGGGAAACCCTTTTCAAAATGTGCCTCATCAAAACCTAAAATTTAAAAAATACAATTCAAACAACTGTATATATTAGCATTAAAGGTTCTAAAAATAACCTGACATCTTATAGGGTACAATACTTAAAAATGATGATTTACAAAAAGCAGGTGTGCGACACCTGCTTTACAAATCGTATATGGTAACGCAAAACTAAACCCGTACTCCAGCCGCCTGTAACATATAATTATGTAGGTCGGTATTTTTTACCAGAGGAGGCAATGCTTCTGTTTCGACACCATACATAGCTAATTCAACAAAATCGGCAGAATGGTTCATTCCTGACCAAAAAATAGAGATGTAATTTTCCTGAATTTCAGCCAATTGCTTAAAAGGAAGTTTATAGGAGTTATAGAGGCCTCCGTTATCAAACTTTGAATATGCTTTTAAAATTGTCTTAGCTTCCTCTTCTGAAATGGTATACCCATGTGCATAATTTATTCGCTCAACTACATTAGCGGGCGAATCTGTTTTTTTAATATTGTGCAATACCCACTCATTACTATGCTTGAAACTTTGTAACAAATCGAACTTTTGGTCCACTTTTGTACTTTTTATTAAACCAGGATTTGAATTACCATGATCGGTTGTTATAATCACCAAAGTATCATTTCTATTTTCAGCAAACTTAATAGCCACTTCTACAGCCTGGTCAAAGGCCAACTGATCGTACAACAATGCTCCGGCATCATTTCCATGTGCTGCCCAATCTACTCTACCTCCTTCTACTTGTAAAACAAAACCATTACTATTGTTTTGCATTAATGCAATGGCCTTCGAGGTCATATCGGCTAAGGAAGGAATCTTATTTTGTAATTCTTCATCTGAATGTTGATCCACAGAATAGGGCAATCCTCCTTCTGTAAAAACACCCAATGTAGGTTTTCCAGCTTGCAAGGCCGTCATCTGTGATTTCGTCTGTACTACGTTAAAACCCTTGTCTTTAAAATCACCCAATATATTTTTCTTATCATCTCTCTTGGTTCCATTAAAATATTCTAAACCTCCGCCCATCATTACATCAAAACCAAGTTCTAGATATTTATCGGCAATCTTATCCTGCATATTACGATGTTTCATATTAACCGAGAAACCGGCAGGAGTAGCATGCGTAATAGGTACTGTAGTAACGCAACCAACCGCTTTGCCTGCTGCTTTGAATTTTTGCAGGATAGGCTTATGGTTTTCTCCATTTTTCCCCACATTTAGAGAACCATTTTTAACACGTACTCCTCCTCCCCATGACGAACTGGCTGCCGCAGAATCTGTCACCAATGAGTCTGCCGAAGCTGTATCCATCAAAGCATGTCTCACTTTGTTTTGTCGATATAAATCCATCCATTGACTGCTTCTGCCTTCTTTTCGTTGCAATAATAAATCAGCCATCGTGGGCGTCCCAACACTCATGCCGTCACTAACCAAAAATATGATA
This sequence comes from Saccharicrinis fermentans DSM 9555 = JCM 21142, assembly GCF_000517085.1. Classification (NCBI taxonomy): domain Bacteria; kingdom Pseudomonadati; phylum Bacteroidota; class Bacteroidia; order Marinilabiliales; family Marinilabiliaceae; genus Saccharicrinis; species Saccharicrinis fermentans. The sequence continues at coordinate 1,992,099 of NZ_KI912107.1, forward strand.
TTTTTGGCTTTGCCTTTAAATGGTTCTTTTTTAGCATCCACAACGGGTGTGCATCCGGTTGTTGCTAAAGCACCCCCCAGTGCAGCAAACACCCCTGTATTAAGAAAATCTCTACGTTTCATATACTCTATATTTAATTTTCAAAGACCATATGGAACTCGTCATAACCAATCATACACCTATGTATAAAACAATTACAATGACTCGTTTAATGTGAATAATTTTAGCAATACTTTCATTCCATTCAACCCGAATGCTGCATAAGAACTTCGTCATAAAAATTAAAAATGCCATCCATCTAGAACCTGTTAAAATGAAACAAGCACCGCTAGGGCGAATGGAAACAAATTAGTTAGCGACCTGATTGACAGTTGCTTTAATACTTAATAGATTCTCCAATGCATTATCCGTATTAAAATTTCCACCCAAGATTACAAATAAAAAAAGAGAGTAACGTTAAATAGCTATTATTTTTTTGCAGATATGAATGCTCTCCCCAAGTATCATCATTATTTTCTGGCAATCTACGTTTTTCAAGTATTGGCAAGATGACCTCCATAAGGGTGATGAAGGATTGCGGAGGATCACGAATAAAGACTGTTTTGATTCATGACTTTTCTGGCCATCATGTAAGAAGATAAAAAAAATGAGCAATAGCCATATGTTATGATTTAAAAACTCAGGCTATCCCCTCAAATAGAAAAAATACTAAAACTTCACATCATCCGGATAAATAATTTCGTTCATTATAGCATAAACAGTTAAACCTGCAATGGTTTTAATGCCTAACTTTTCTGTAATATTTTTCCGGTGCGTGATGACTGTATTAACACTGATAAACAAATTATCTGCAATCTGTTTATTGGAAAAACCCAAGGCAACATTTTTAAGTACATCGATCTCTCGTTCGCTTAAAATAGCAGATTGCTCTTCCGGTTTATCATCATCATCAGATTCAAAAAAGAATTCTTGCAGTTTATCTAAAACCTCTTTTTGGTTATCCGCGTGCAGTATAAACTTATTGCACGGACAGTTGGGTATAATAGCCTTACCTATAACCATTAACTTTATAGTGGGACAACAAGACTTTAACTCATGTATTCCTATGGCTGCATCTTTATCAAACACATCCTCTGAAAGTAAAGCATAATCCAAACAGGAATTTCCCATTAAAAAAGACTTTAATTGTCTCGTCCCACTAAATTCTTTTATTTCCGGTTCAATCCCAATGACACTTAATATCGTTTTTATACCTAACCTATACAGAAATTGTCGGGCAACAATACCTACTTGTATTTTCTTATCTGGCAATTCCATGAATATCAAGGTATTTTTGTTCTAACATTTTTACTTTGGGTACTAGCACTTTATCCTCAATCCTCGAGTGATTCTCTAAATCTTTTTCTAAGCGAAACAACTCTGTAAGTAATTTTTGACATAACTCCTTACATAGCACTGACGGTAAAAACTTAATAATCAAATTTTTTAAATCACTTAATTTTACTTCCAAACTATCATGTCCACGCTCGTACTCTTCTATCGATTCTTCTTTTATAACTCTAGAAATCTCTTCATCCCTTATTTTATTTTGAATACACTTTTCTAAATTAATGACATAAGGAAATACTTCTCCATCCTCTTTCTTTAAATGATGCAACAACTCATTTGTATATTCTTTGAAGAAGTCATTTAAAAGCTTAATATTCTTCAAATTACTATGGAATACCCCATTTTCCATGGCATCAATGTACCCTTGTATTTCCGGCACCTTTGTCTCTCTATAATATTTGTGGGTATTTGACAAATACTGGACTATATGCATCACGGAAAAATTCTGCAGTTGTTTTTTAGGGAAATACTCCTTGTTATGAAAGGAATTAACCATCTCCAAAAAAAACCACACATTGATGTTATATATGTCACAGACCTCACTCACTGTTTTGTTTCCGAAACCGAACTCAATACCAAAACGACCTATGATGGGTATGAGTGTATAATCTCGGTGAATGACATCGGCCATTTTGGTTTTAGAGGTGAAGGGTAAATTCTTGTTCATAGAATATTGTATTGTTTCCATCTATTATATTTTTACATTGAAAGCAAATTCTTTTCTTGCAAACAATATAAAAATAAAGGATATAAATTTATGTACTTTCGGAGGCATAAACAGTAACCTCCTTCTACCAAGCCAAAAGTAGGTATTAGCAAGAGAATTAGGAATCCCTAAAAATTATGATTTTAATGTCAAAAACTTTCTTTCTGCTTAATGATAAACTAGGTATTGATACAACGGACTTTTACAAATAAAGGTATTTAATGAGTTTTGAAGCACAGCACCACTATGTTGAGTTGAAGAAATGAAGTGATTTCTTTTAAGTCATTTCAAGGCGTAATAGATTTTCTAAGGCATCTTTGGGGTAATCTTTCCGTCAAACGCACAACCACCACATCAAGTGCCTCAGAAAGACGAATAATATATTAGAACTTCGTTATGAGCGTTGAAATGGCAATATAACCAATTCCCAACTCGCCAACTTAGCAACTTAGCACCTCTAGAACTAATTATATTTTTAGCTTTTCAGATCAGTAGCGGTATTTTTTGTTTTTTTCGCTGTAGGAAAATTGGAGGATAGCGGAAATCATGATAAATTGAATTCCTTCCCATATCCTTTATTTTAAGATTTTTCATATATTGAAGGTCATTATTTTTTTAATATTGCCAATTATGAAAAGAATAACTCCTTTCCTTGTCGCATTTATTTTATTAGGTGCATGTAGCCAGTCTAATGACCAAGAATTTAAGACAGATACCCCGTTTCAACCTTTTCAACCTCCTATCAACTACAATGATGCTAGAGCACAGGCTATAAAAATTCTTGCTCAGATGACCATGGATGAAAGAATATCTATGATCGGTGGTTATAATACCTTTTTCACAAAAGGATTTGAAAAATTTAATGTGCCGGCCATGTATCTCTCTGATGCAACACAAGGAGTTAACATACGTTCTCATTTAGACGATCAGCTTCAAAAATCAGTTGCTTTCCCAAGCCCAATAGCCTTAGCAAGTACTTGGAACAAGGAGTTAGCAGGTAATTATGCAAAATCAATTGGCGAAGAGTGTAGAGCTGGTGAAATTGCAATATTGCTTGGACCAGGAATGAACATTTATCGCATAGCACAAAACGGTAGAAACTTTGAATATTTTGGCGAAGATCCATACCTCGTTGCTCGGATGATAGAAAATTATGTGGTAGGAATGCAAAGCACGGGTACGATGGCTACTTTAAAACATTTTGTAGCTAACAATACAGACTATAAGAGAAGAACATCAAATTCTGTAGTAGATAAAAGAACATTACACGAAATTTATTTACCAGCGTTTGAAGCTGGTATTGATGCAGGAGCTATGGCTGTAATGACTTCTTATAATTTAGTAAATGGAGAATATGCTGGGCAAAACAAAGATGTGATAACAGGTCTTTTACGCCATGACTTAGGTTTTAAATGGCTAGTAATGAGTGATTGGTGGTCGGTATATGATGCCGAAAAAGTAATAAAATCAGGACTCGACTTGGATATGCCTGGGGAACCAAGGGCTGAATACCCTGAATATATGAAGAAAGAAGAATTTTTTTTACGTTTTACTGCAAAACCACTTCTCGAAGAAGGAAAAGTACAGGAGGAAGATATCAACAGAATGGTTACTAATATTCTTACAACAGAAATTGCCATGGGACTACTAGAGCGCCCAATAAAAGATTCTACTTATTTTGATAACTTTGACCAACACGTAGAAGTAGCCTTGCAGACAGGAAGAGAAAGCATTGTACTTCTTAAGAATGATCATATTTTACCTATTGACACAACTGGAAAAATATCAATTTTACTTACAGGCGAATATTCCAATATAATACCCCATGGAGGAGGTGCTGCAGAGGTTGCCGGATACGACCATGTAACCATGTTAACAGCGCTTAAAGAGATTTATGGAGAAAAAGTGACTTATATTGAAAATCCAACTGACGAAGACATAAAAACTTACAGCCATGTGATTTACTGTACAGGAACATTTGATTCTGAAGGATGGGATAAATCATTTGATTTTTCAGAGAAGATTAATACTGAGATTAAACATATTGCTTCCCTTAATAAGAATACCATTGTGTCTGTTAGCTCTGGTAGTGGAATGAATATGACTGCATGGAATGATGAGATCGCTGGATTACTTTACAGTTGGTATCCTGGTCAAATTGGTTTTAAAGGTTTTGCTGAAATAATTGCTGGCATTACTAATCCATCGGCTAAATTGCCTATAACGATAGAGAAAAAATTTGAAGACTCCCCAGGATATGGTTACATACCTGAAGGTCAGGAATTATATACAGGTTGGGATCAAGATCATCGAATCATCGACCCAATAAATGACATAAAGTACGAAGAAGATATTTTTGTGGGTTATCGTTGGTACGAGCACAAAGCCATTGAGCCTCTTTATGCCTTTGGGTTTGGTTTATCATATACAAAATACGAATACAGTAATTTACAATTAGAAAACAAATCAATAAAAGCAGGAGAAAACCTCAATATCAAAGTTGATGTAAAAAATACGGGTACAATGGACGGTAAGGAAATTGTTCAGGTGTATGTTCGTGATCTTGATTCATCGGTTGAACGGCCTACAAAAGAGTTGAAAGGTTTTAAAAAAGTGAGCATAGCAGCTGGTGATAAACAGACCGTTTATTTTACTTTAAGCAAAAGAGATTTTGCATATTGGGATGTAGAAACTGAAGATTGGAATATAGAACCAGGTCAGTTTGAAATACTTGTAGGTACAGCTTCAAATAATATATTAGCAAGCGCTAAAATTGATGTAACAAATGAGTAACTTAAAACGATAAATACAAATCCACAAACCACTATCCATAAGACAATTACATCTATTTTATTATTGGTAAAAACAAGCAAACCCTTGGGCCTTTTCCAATTACCTAAAGGATAGCTAAATTAATCTTATACAGAAGAATAGCTAAGACCAAATCAATTGATCAAAAAAATTTTAAAAGAAATTATCGATATGGCAGTTTTGGCACCGTCTGGCTTTAATCTTCAACCTTGAAGGATTGTTGCGGTAAAATCGGATTCAAGCAAAATGAAACTTTTAAGACTTACCAACAATCAGGAAAAAATTTCCGATGCTCCAGTTACTTTAATCATCATTGGAGATAAAAATGGTATGCAGAGAGTAATCCTGTTTGGGATGAAATGCTAACAAGTGTAAGAGGTAATACCGAAATAGCTTCTGGAGCAAAGCAAGCCGCTGCCTTTCTTTATGGTTCAAGTGAAAAGCGAAAGGTAAAATTCGCCGAAAGCAATGCTAGTCTACTTGCAATGTCACAAATGATTGCCGCAAAGAACAAAGGAGTTGATTCACATCCCATGAGTGGTATTGATTTTGAAGGCATACAAAAAGAGTTTGGTTTAAAAGAAAGTGAAAATCTGGTTATGGTGATTTCCTTAGGTTATTTTGATGCTTCGAAACAACTTTATCCAAGAAAGCCACGCCGTTTATTTGAAGATATTACAACAATCGTTTAATTAAAACTACAATTATGATTTCAAAAACAAAAAATATTGCGGCTTGGGTAATAGCCAGTTCATTGACTGCGCTTTTTCTATTTAGTGCGACTGGAAAGCTTTTTTTACAACCAGAACAAATGGAGCAAATGAAGTTAGGCGATTGGCGAATAATAATCGCATTGGGTGAAATAGCTTCTTCATTATTGTTCTTATTTCCAAGAACAAATAAATATGGAAGCTTATTACTAAGTTCATATATGGGTGGTGCTATCATTATTCATATGACTAGTGCCATGAGTATAATGATGCCTAGTGTCATACTTGTATTAGTTTGGATCGTTTTGTATTTAAGAAATCCTAATTTCTTTAAAGTATGAAAATTGAAGAAGAAATAAAAGGACGGTTTCGAAACGAATATCATAAGGGTGCGATAAATTTAGGATACACATTCAAACAAATAGAGTATGCGTTTAATCAATCGCTTAAAGCACATGGACTTGCAGAACAGCAATATAACGTTTTAAGGATACTGAGGGGCTTTCGTGCTGAAGCCCCCCTTTCCATCGGTTTTATTAAAGAGCGAATGCTGGATAAAAACTCGGATGTAAGCCGTATTGTAGATCGACTTTTAAAAAAAAGACTTGTAAGTCGTATAGAAAACCCAAATGACAGGCGTCAGAAATCAGTTGAAATCACTAAAAAGGGATTAGAGTTACTGGATAACATGCTTAACTATGAGTTGAAAGTAGACACCCTACTTAAAAACTTGTCACAAAACGAAGTTGAAGAATTAAATCGTCTGTTAGATAAAATTCGTGAATGAGAATGCAAATGGTGCCAACCGCTAGATAAAAACAGTCTCTCTCCTAAACTTCTATCAGAAGCATATATGAATCTCTCGACTCATATGGCTCTCGTCATGCAATAAATTCCCTTCATCCCTACATCAAACTTCCTTTTCCTTCCGAAGCATACATACTTCCTTTCCAATCTGTAAATAGGAAATTAGTACCATCAAAATTTCGCAATAGAACATCACCAGTTGTAGAAATAAAAAATAGCCTCCATTTTTAGGTTGTGAAATCTAAAAAAACAAAGGCTATGAATAAAAACCAAAAAGTTTTTATGTGGTACAAAGTTAATGAATTATGGAAACAAGGACTCAATAAGAGTCAAATAAGTAGAGAGCTTGAGATAGATAGATAGATAGATAGAGGCACTGTCCGTAAATATTTAGCAATGGATGAACAGACTTTTATGTTGTGGATAAATAAGCAGCATCGCCTGTCAAAAAAGCTCTCTGGTTATTATAAATATGTAAAAACACTTCTCGAAAGCACGCCTTACTTGTCAGCCGCCCAGGTAGAAGATCGTTTAAAAGAATCATTTGAAGATTTACCGAAAGTAGATAGCAAAACGGTCTATAACTTCGTAAAAACGATTCGGGAGAAGCATGCCATCAATAAGTACAAAGAAGTGGGTTCCCGTCAATATCAAAAGCTGCCTGAGGTAGCTTATGGTAGCGAGGCTCAGGTTGATTTTGGCGAGATTACTATGCAGAGTGGAGAAGGTCATCGTATCAAAGTGTATTTCTTCGCCATGGTACTTTCGCGTTCTCGCTACAAGTACGTTTATTGTCAACGCTGCCCTTTTACCACCCAAACTGCGGTATATGCTCACGAGTTAGCTTTTAATTACTTTAACGGTATACCAAGTAAGATCATTTACGATCAGGATAAAGTATTTATAAAGGGGGAAAATCTTGGTGATGTTTTATTAACAGAAGGATTTCGAAGTTTTTGCCAGCAATACTCTTTTGAAACTATTTTTTGCAGGAAAGCAGATCCTGAATCCAAGGGAAAGGTTGAGAATGTGGTGAAATATGTCAAATATAACTTCCTGAAAGGTCGTACATTTCAGGATCAAAACACCCTTCAGGAAGATTGCCTGGCATGGCTTAAACGTACAGCAAATGCCAAGCTTCACGGAACCACCAGGAAAGTCCCTTATGAACAATGGTTGATTGAACAATCACATCTGGAACCTTACCGCGACACCCCTGAAAAACCATTAATATTACTGCCTGGTTACAAGGTTCGAAAAGACAACACCGTTGCCTACAAGGGAAATTTTTACAGTTTACCAATAGGGACTTACAAAGATGCCGATACAACCGTGCTTCTTGATGACAAAGGGAATACCCTGGACTTGTTATCTGATGTAAATACGCTTGTTGCGTCTCATAAGATTCCGCTGGGAAAGGGTGTTTTGGTGCGCAACACGGATCACTGCCGCGAAAAATCAAAGACACTACAACAGAGATATGAACTTTTATTAAACGCTTTTGGCAATACACCAGAATCACAAAGCTATTTGGCTGACCTGGAAAATGACAAACCGCGTTATTTTCATGATAATATAAGGGAAATTTTAAAAGCTATAAACAATGCGAACGATCGGGTAAAAACGGAAACTTTAAACTTCTGCATCGAAAACAAAGTGTTTAATGGGTATCGATTTGCGGAGGTACTTGCCCATCTTCAAAACGAAGAAAAACAAATATCGGAGGCGAGTAAAATAAACATCAGTAAAGTGAATGTGGAACCCCCTAAGGAGTCGATTGCTCCTGCCCAAAGTAGTATCGAAATTTATGAAACATTATTGAGATAGATCATGAAGCAAATAGAACAAATCAAGCAGTATGCCGAATTGTTGCGGCTTACCCAGACAAAGAAGTCCCCAGAAGAAATCTTGCATCAGGCGCAAATAGATAAGCTTTCATATACGGAATTCACCCTGGAGTTATTGAAAAAAGAAGTCCTTCACAGGCAAAATACCGATCTGGAGCGAAGACTCAAACTAGCCAGATTACCGAAGAAACATCAGCTGGATAACTACGATTTTAATGTTGCCAACGGTATTACAAAACCCCAACTAAAACAACTGCGTGAGTTGATGTGGCTGGAACAAAACTACAATCTGGTTTTAATGGGACCATCCGGAACCGGTAAAACCTATATTGCGGCGGGCCTTGTGCATGATGCTGTAGTTGCCGGGTACAAATCTTATTTCATCACAATGGAAGAACTTGTTACCATATTAAAAATGAAAGAAATGACATCTTCTGCTTTAAATGCTTACAACCGACTGACAAAAGCTCATTTAATTGCGATTGATGATATAATGCTTTTTCCTATTAAGAAACATGAAGCTGTGGCATTTTTCAACCTTGTAAATCACCTACATGAACAGACCTCTGTGATTATTACAACAAATAAATCGCCTAAACAATGGGCTGAAACCCTCGAGGATGAAGTCCTGGCCACGGCACTGTTAGATCGCTTGCTTTATCGATGTGAAGTCTTGAAATTGGAAGGGAAAAGCTATCGGATGGAAAACAGAAAAACAATCTTTTCTCATGAACACTAATCCCTTGCATGCTTCGTTCGCTACGCTCTCTTTGCATGCAAGGGATTAGCAATATATTTTTTAATCATAAGTGATGGAATACTATTGCGAAAAATTGCTGATGTATAATTTGCTATTCTCAAAATGCACCTATTACACCTAATATGCCATAGGGGACTAAACCTAAAATTAGCAATTTAAGAGTTCCTAATCTGTTTACTAAACGTCCTATTAAAGGAGCGAATACCACATTTGAAGTCAACCAACCTCGGGGCAAGCCCACGAGGCATGAAGCTGAAAACTTAGTTCATAAGAGGGCTACATTTTAGATGGTTGTTTTGTTTTACGTGAATATGAAGAATGTTTTGACAAACCATATTTACTTCAATTACAAAATTCCGATATTTTGCAAAAACAATATAAAAGAATTGCGACTGGTGGTATTGTGCAGAATATTAGTAGTGAGATTATTTATAATACAACCATACCAAAACCTTCAAAAATAAACAACAAAAATAGCCAATTGCTTATCCAGTACCAATGATTTAATCGATGCACAAACAACTAAAATTGAAACTTTAAAAGAAGATGGATAAATTCAAAAATACATACCGTACAACATCGCATAGGAAACCCAATTGGGATTATTCCAATGATGCCATCTATTACCTAACCATTGTCAGACAACATAGGACATGTGATTTAGGTGAAATTGTGGATGGTAAAATGAATTTATCGGATTTTGGTGAAATTGTACATCATCAATGGATAAAATCATTTGAAATGCGCCATGAATTATTTTTGGATAAATACGTAATCATGCCAAATCATATCCACGCCATTGTTGTTTTAAAAAATGATAATATAAATGGCGAATGCACGGTTGGTGGTCACACGGTTGGTGGTCGCACGGTTGGTGGTCGCACGGCCGTAGAGACGCACGGCCGTGCGTCTCTACCATCCCAACAACAACAACAACAACAACAACAACAACCCCACAAACAAAAATTGGTGCGCCAACCCAAATCAATTTCATCATTTATGGCAGGATTCAAATCGGCGGTAAATTCAAAAATTGATGATTTTATTGATGATAACAATTTGAACATTCCAAAATATAACAGGAACAATCATTTTTTTCAACCCAATTATCACGATCATATTATTCGTAATACAGGCGAATATCATCGCATTGTAAAATACATTAACGATAATCCTAAAAATTGGGATAATGATAATTTTAAATAGAGACGCACAGCGATGCGCCTCATCTGGTAAAAATGCACGGCCATGCGTCTATGGTCATACGTCTTAGCAAAAGAAACAATGACAGCAAAGTATGCGCCTGAGCAAATGCATATATCTAAAGAAGAGTTTTGTCAATAAATTGCGACAAAAGATCTTTGAAATTATTGGCAGATGTAATGTTTATATTTTCCATGACGTACTTTAACCACTTTTGAGGATCTATGTCGTTCTTTTGACATGCCCCACAAAGCTATAAAACATGGCTATGTTTTTGGCCGCATCATGTGAACCGGCAAATAAGTAATTTTTTCGTCCCAGAGCTAATGGGCGTATAGAGTTTTCGGCTCCGTTATCAAAACGTTTGGATAACGGAGCTGAAAATGCAATTAGGCCGTTAGCTGTTGGAAGAAAAGGCTATTTCTTTTGCGGTAACCATGATTCCGCAGAAAATGCAGCAATTATTTACTCACTACTGGCATGCTGCAAAGCGAGCGATGTAAATCCTCGCGAATAGCTTACGGATGTATTTTCTAAGATTGCGTTATACAACAGTAATTATGATTTAGACTTGGCTGATCTTTTGCCGCACAATTGGAAAAAGTCTAATAGTTGTCAGAATATTCGAAAAAACACCCGCTAATTTCGATTAATTCCAAAAGATTCCAGTAAAACTTAAAGAATTCCAACGCTCAAATCGACATCCGGATTGGAGCGTTTTTTTACTTTTGCAATATGTAACTGACCGCATATTTACCACTGGCGGTCATTTGACCGTCAGCCGTCTACTCGATTAGGGGCTGGCTATAATTTTTATTCAGTCAAATATTCTGTCCTTTCCCAACATATCATTAATATTTTCAATATGTTTTTTTTGTTTGCTTATACTTTCTCCGTTCTGCACAGCTTGTTTTAATAACCTCACGATTTCGTTCTTATTTATATAAGGTGCTGCTTCATTTTCTTTTTTGATATGTCTAAGAACCTCAAATATTCGAGGAGATTTCACAAGGAATGTTCCTTCAGGAACGAAATTAATTTCTTTCAATTCACAATCACCATAAAAAGCTATTATCGAAAAAAATGGAATCTTTTCAAATTGTCTAAGTTGTTTTCGTAAAGTCTGAATATGGTTTTGGTTTTGTTTAATTGGGTTGTAGAATCGATATTTATTTTTTCCGTAAGCTAGAACTTTGGTCCAATGTGTATAATTACCGTTACCAAAAATCCATCCACTGTAGTCTTTTACCTCAAATACAATAATCCCTTCTGTTGTTGCAACCACAACATCAATTTGAGAAAACTCACCATTGTTTTTTTCAATAAATAAGTCATGAAATATTGTCTGGGCAGGTATTCCATATTTCAACAATTGTAAAACTAAATCTCTTTCTGATTGTGTTCCTCTATTTAATGATGTAACTGTCTTTAGGAGTTTTCTATCTCGAATCTTTCTAATCAATGGAATAATGATCACTAGAAGGACCATCCCAATTACTGTCCCAAAAATGATACTGTCATATTCTCCTATATATTTCCAAACTTCCATTACTAACTTTTCAAAATCTATTTTTTTGCTTAATTATTTATCTCGCGTTTCACTCAAACTTGCCACTAACGGCAGTCTGTCTAAAAACCTTTTCAGGCAGCTGATTTTTTTTGTTAAAATTAGTGGATTTAAAGGATCAAAAGAAATAAACTCAACCTTTCTTGATATAAAAATTGATGGGGGCATTTGAGCTGATTTACGGTCGTGAAAGCTAAATTTTGGTGAAGTAAAACGGTATAAGTTAGATATACAGCTTATTCAACATTTATGATCCTTCTAAGATTGCAAGCTGTCATAATAAAACCCACATCTGAACTGCCTCTTTCAATGGTGCCGTATGGGTGTTCCACTCTGGCTTACCTTCGTTTGTAATAGTTTTCGTTCTGTTTGACCCTTTCCTTATTTTGTTCTATTAATTATTGATATTCACTCCTTTGTATTCCTTTCCCATAGGTTGCTTTGCTGCATTCTTTTTTTATCAGACCCAACTTTTGTGCGTGATCCGTAAAAGGACTCAAACCTTTCTAGCCTCAAAGAAGGGTCGTAAAGAACCGCCGTATATGCCCGACTAAAATATAATAGTATTTTACATTTGTGAAGAAGAATAACGTAGTTATCCCTGCGTATTTTTCATGCCGCAAAAAGGCATGCTAAAAGAGGCGCACTGGCGGTGATTTAACCGTCAGTGCGCCTCTTTTAGCATTAAGTTGTTTTTTAATTGTTAACTATCGTTTATTTCAATTCAGTCACGATTTTCACTTTTGGATTGTTTTTATCAGAACCGTACACTATATGATATTTTGAACCCTCTTTGAGATCAAGACTTTGTACTTCACGAATATCTCCATCTTTATTGACTCTAAAACGTACTTGATCGTTTAGTGTAAATTGAGTAGTTATTTCATCTTTATATATCTCCTTACCTCTTTTGTCCCGAACAACAGGTCTTCCAGTAATTGTGAAATTAATGCCATCGATTTTATCAATAGTCCCAGTTAGTTTTAAATGTTCTTTATTTGCAACTACTGGAGCAACAAAGTCTGGACCTTTCGTAATATCGAAAGTTTTTTTATCGACGATTAGTTTAACAATTCTTAGGTTCTGACTGGTGTTTATTTCTGGTAATTCTACTATTAATTCCGAAGATTTTTCATCCTGAATAAAAGTTAAATTATTCTTAGTATCCAAAAATGATGCACTCTCCACTTTAGAAAGTAAACCATTAACTGTTATGTTACCTCCTGACCAGTTCCACAAATGAAGGTAAATGATGTTGTTTGTTTTGCTTTGTGATAAAGAACCCCATTTATGTTCTTTTGAAAATGGACTGCCTTTTGTTTTGTAAATAGCTTCGGCATTTAATTTCATCCATTTTCCTAAATTATCTAATCTTACTTGGTCTTGTAAAGGAAAAGTTCCTTCTGGTGTAGGACCAATATTTAATAAAAAGTTTGATCCACGACAAGCACATTTACTTACCATTTTTATTAACTCATCAGAAGATTTCCAATAATCATCATTTTTATCATAGCCCCAATTTAAACGCATGGTCATGATTGACTCCATGTAACCCGCCATACCAGGATTTATAATAGCACGGTCTCCAATATTTTTATAATCTCCTAATCCGTTCCCTATACGACCATTTATGATACATTCTGGCTGAAGTTTTCTTACTATTCCTGCACACATTTTATTGAATTCTAAATGGTTATAAACAGGGGTATCAAACCATATTAAATCAATTTTTCCATAATTTGTACATAATTCAGTAACTTGCTTTTTTACATACTTCTCATAATTTTTAGGAATAGGTTCTTGGTCTACATTTTTTCGCACATGATTTATCCAATCCTTTTCATGGGAGTAATAAAACCCAACCTTCATATCGTATTTATGACAGGCCAAAACAAAGTCTTTTATTAAATCTCTCTTTGCTGCTGAGCATTCTACACTATTCCAATCAGAGGCCTCTGTATTAAAAAGAGCATAACCATCATGATGTTTAGATGTAAGTACCATATATGTCATACCAGCATCCTTAGCCATTTTAACCCATTCTTCTGCATTATATTTAGTAGGATTCCAGTTTAGAGCAGCATCTTGATAATCACTTTGTGGCATATTCGAAGTGAGGTAAATCCATTCGGCACTTGCTTGTCCCATTTCCTTACCATAATCTGTTCCATTGTATTCACCTCCAAATGTAGAATAAACACCCCAATGCAGAAAGATTCCTAAACGCCCTTCATCCCACCATTGCATACGTTTATGATAAGATTCATTTGATTCCTGTGCACAAATAGTTTTAGGAGTTAGTATAATAACAAGCAATACTAAAGAAAGTAAAGGGTTATAGTAAATGTTTTTTTTAGAAAATAGCATCATCAATTATTTAATTATTATTTTGTTATTTTTTCCGAACTCGAATTGTTTCCTTATTCTTATATTTCACAATGACCGCCAACTTATAAGGATTTTATCCTTTGTTCGACCAAGATAAGTAAAAAGTTGAACATTGATAAATATCCAAAATTATGATTGCTAATATTTATTAGTCATGAAGGATAAAATTACGTTGAACGAAGGCGGCCTAACCTATGCACATTTCATCTAGTTCTTTTTCTTTGTAAACGCTCTGATCCTAATATTTCTCTGTTATTTATACAACATTCTTTCATCAGCATGTTAATTTCGTTTGGTTTAAGGCATAACAATCCCGTTACACCCACATGAACGGTTGTTTTATTTGCATCCATGAAACAAAGAACGTTTTATCTGCTTAATGTCATTCTAGTTGGTGCAATATCCTTGTGCGAACCATTATGCCTTTATTGCATTTGGGGCATATGCAAGGATCCTTTCCTATTAATGCTCTTAACACTTCATATGAGGTAAGGCCTTCGAGGTTTGACAACCACATATTTTCACCCACTAGTGCAATTACCTGTTCTCGTTTACCATGTATATGTACCGTTGCAAGTATGCCAACATATCTGATTTTAAAGAATCCGCTAGGTAAGACGTGATGTATAAAACGCCTCACAAATTCAAGTTGATTTAAGGTCATTTGTTTTTGCTTGCTATTTTGTCTGTAATCTTTATAGGTAAAGCTCACTTGCTTGTCCGATAAAGATGTTAGCCTATTATTAGATATAGCTACCCGATGGGTGTATCTGCCCAAGTATTGTAATACACTGTTGATACCCCCAAACGCCTTTTTACAGTATACATTCCATCGTTTACTGTACAGTTCTGATTTCAACATTTGAGCTCCTTCAAACTCCTTAGGTAACCTCAGTTTTTCCTTGATCAGTAGTTTTTCGAGTTGCTTAACTAGTATACCTCTAAACATGCCAGACAATGCCTTTACGGGCACAAAGAACTTCTTGGGCGAAGCAACCCATTCCATTCCATCCGTAGACAGGCCGCCAGCGGGAACCAGCATATGAATATGGGGATGATACATTAATGTTTGCCCCCAGGTATGCAGTACACATAGTGCTCCAACATCAGCACCTAAAAATGAAGGATTGCGTCCTGCATTTTGTAAAGCTTGGGAGGCAGAACGAAACAGTAAGTCATAACATGCTTGTTGGTTGATGTAAAACAATGGATGTAGCTCCCTTGGTATGG
The DNA here is from genome assembly GCF_000517085.1 of Saccharicrinis fermentans DSM 9555 = JCM 21142. Taxonomy (NCBI): domain Bacteria; kingdom Pseudomonadati; phylum Bacteroidota; class Bacteroidia; order Marinilabiliales; family Marinilabiliaceae; genus Saccharicrinis; species Saccharicrinis fermentans. The sequence continues at coordinate 2,007,517 of NZ_KI912107.1, forward strand.
TAAATACAATATGAAAGTAGCGTCCGGGCATTAATCGACTAGTGAGCTTATTGACCCATTGCTGCTGCTTTAAATACTGACACTTGGGGCAATGTCTATTGCGACAAGAGTTATAGGACAGTTGACTGTAACTACAGCTGCTGTTATTACAATACGCAATATGACCGCCTGCTTCTGATGTACGGCACCTTGTTATAGCTTCAATAGCTTTTTGTTGTTCTTTGTTCAACCTTAACTTGGTAGCAATATCATCTTGACAGCTCCTCACAACATCGGCCACTTCTATTTTCTGTTTACTATTTTCGGTGTGTCTCATGGCTGTGCCTGTTTTATTGGAATTAACAAATTGGGAACTTCGCCAAGGTAAGGGTGAGCCAAATGAAGATAACCTGAGGTTGTTTTTAGTGAACTGTGTCCCATCAGTAACTGCAACCGTTTCAAATTGATACCTCTTTCAAGCATATGAGTAGCAAAACAATGTCGTAACACATGAGGCGATACGCCTTTATTTATACCTACTGATAAGGCAGCACGTGATACTATCTTACGAAAACTTGTTGCGGAATATTTCTTCCCTTTTTTAAAGCCCTCAAAAAGATACTTCGAAGGACGATACTGTTTAAAATAAATTCTGAGTTGTTCTAATTCTACTTTAACAGATTTATTGCTTTGAATAACAGAGGTCTATGTCACGCTGTCGCTTTTCATGTCGCTGCTGCAGTTTTTCCAGCATCCGTTCATCGGTCATTTCACGATAAAATTTGTATACCATAAAATCCATAATGTCTCTTGCCGACAACAATGGGACTTCGTCTTGATTCAATAGTTTTTCTTTCAGCATAAAGCTGCCCACCATTAAGTTGAGGGCTACTTGGTGATGCCATGACAGCCATTTGCGGGTTTGGAACTGATCCAAGCCTACTATCTGTTTTTGCTCTTTGAAGCTATGCTCAATGAAAAGCGTTGTGCCTGCATGTATGCCAGCGCCTGATGCGTGTATTGAGCAAGTTCTGCGTTAGTGAACGAATATTTTATTTCTACTCCCTGCTTTGTCTTTCTTTTCGAAATGACCAGCAACCGTTTCTCAACAATGTTCTGAACCTTATCCCAAATGTAAACTGTCTTAAAATGGAACAATCCCTTCAGCTTTCCCTTGGCAGAATCCACGAATGTCAAGCTTTTTCCAGTCCTTGTTTGTAAGCGTTTCTATATATTCGTTAGCGTTTACCGATGGGGTGCTTGCCTTCGGCCTTTTGGGTGGGCGCCCACGATTGCTCTTTCGCTCTGGAATATGTAGTTCTGGTTTTTCAAGGTGGATTTTTTGATCGCTATGAATGTCAAGCATGTACACCAAACCCATATCCTCAACCGAACGGGTAAACGCAAGGTCATTGCCATAAAGTCCATCCCCCCCAACGTAATCGAACTCGATACCCATTTCCAGTTGGTGCTTCACAATATCTGTAGCCAGCTCCGGTTTTGTCTTGAAAACCCTGTCCTCTTTGGGGATGCCAGCAGTTTCACACCTGGCGTTGTTAGTACACCATGACCTTGGAAGGTACAGTCTCGTGTCGACCAACGCTGCATATTTGTCCGTGCACAAGCAACCAAAAACTGCAACCTGCGAGTTTGCAGTCTTCCCAACGTTCCCGCAATACTGGTGATCAACACCAATGCTTTTGTCACCTTTTTTCACCCATCCGCTTTCGTCTATGAGTAATCCTTTTAATTTTTGGTTTGGGAGTGATTGGTCTACCTGATTTGCTATTTGGTCGATGACAGCTCTTGCATCCCAATTGGATTCGGTGATAAAATGCTGCATCTTATGGTAGTCTGCGTTTAATGTCTCAGTGATGCGTTCGATGTTTTTCAAATCGCTTAAAGCTAGACCTTCGACGTATTGAGTAGCTTTGTCGAAGTTGGATTTTGTTCTATTTTTAAAATGGTGCTGAAATTCAGATAAATACACTTCAAGTCGGTTGTTGACCGCTAGCAGTGTTTTACCATTATTCGTATATTTTTTAAGTTTTTCGCCCGTTACCCATTGCAAACTTGAGTTTTGTTCTTTGTTTCAATTGCAATATACTAATTTACTGTTTATTACGAAAGAAAAACAATACTAAATTATCGTTTTTTCAGTGATCATTTTAATCTGTTAAAGTAGAACTAATATATCCTCTGGAAGTGGTACTTCTCGGCTTTTATTACCCTTGCCCTTTATGCGTACAACCAAACGTGCCGAATCTATTTGCTCAGGCAACAAACTTAGAGCTTCTTCGCACCGCATGCCCGTTGCATAAGTCAACATCATTAATGTACGATGTTTGACATTATATGAACTTGTCACCAAACGATAGGCATCTGACTGAGACAAAACCGTGGGTAGTTTCTTCGCTACTCTTGGACGCTTTATCTTAATGCCATCCCACTTGTTCCCAAGTATATCCACCCAAAATATTTTCCAGGCACTAATCATTTGGTTGATGGTACTGTTCGAAAGCTTTTTTTCTTGAAGAAGATAATAGCAGAAATCTTTTACTTCCTGATGACTAAGTGTTGACGGAGACCTCCTGTAATACTTTGCCAAAATCGAGAGCATAGATACATAAGTATCTACAGTTCTCTCACTGTAACCGCGTAAGCGCATTTCTTGAATGACCTGCGCGCGTAATGTTTTTTTTTCATCTTATAAAGTATTAATGAATAATACTTTAAGTTACCACTTTTCTAATTAGCGACGAAGGAGCTTTCGTTCAACGTATATACTTAGTTATTGTCTTTATTTCTATCAACAGTCAGTTAAAGCATGATATGAAATACTGATTATCAACAAAACAAACAGATGGTTCATTCACCACAAACACATTACAATCAGCGCATTAACAAAGAAGCTCAACAACTTCATTAAGAATGACTATCAAGGGAAACAATATCCTTAAGACACACATATAGAGCACATTATCAAAGATGTCAAATATCAACAATTGGACAAAAGAGTTTGTGACAGAGACTCTTATCCTATTTTTATAAAAAAAAGGCACATTAACTTTCTACAGTTGGGGGGCTTTGGTAAGCATAAGCGACAAAGGTACAAACAACAATTTTAATAACCTTTTGCGTTTTTAACTTTCAACAAAGAATTAATCCATTCTTATATTAATCTTTTCCCAAGGAAGTGGCCGATATGTCATTGCATTTGATCCTTCGTACATCAGCAAATCAGGCACACACCTGATGCTGGTTATTTTTGGTCTGAATGCCCCAATCGTGCCAAATAGGGGCTTAAAATTAAAGGTTTGACTGCAATTGACATTGACAACCATACAGCCTTTCATCTAGAGACCGTCCAAACGATGGCCGATAAAGAGCAGCCACTTTCGATTTAACTGCAGAATAGATTGCACTTATTAATAAAAAGCGTTGGCAAATAGAACTGTTATCTAAACAGCTAAAACAGAATTTCCCCTTAAAGTATTTTTTAGGGGACAATGAAAATGCAATCGAAATACAAATATAGGCAGCGATGCTTGCCAAGCTCTTAATTACTCTAGTAAAAAGTAAGGCTAAACGCAGCTGGCATTTTCAAATTTGGTGTCCATAGTGAGGAAGCAACTAATGAATTATATTAATATATATTCACTTCTTGAAAATCCAGAGAAGAGTTGGCTCCTAGTAATAAAAGAAGATAAAGACAAACACAAATACCTTAACTCGCTATTCCCCTATATTTAGGGGGCTTACTATTGAAAAAACATAAAAAAGACTTATTAAGCCTTGATGAAAATATCAAGTTAGCACGCTTAAGACGGAAACTCACGGCAGAACAAGTCGCAGACAGAGCAGGAATTAGTCGTCGAACCTTAGTGTCTATAGAACAAGGTATGGAAAGTGTTGCTATTGGTAGTTATGTACAGGTATTGGTTGTATTAGGACTTGCAGATGATTTTTTGGAGGTCGGAAAGGATGATACCTTAGGACGTAAGCTTCAAGAGGCCAAATTAATGAACCCTAAACGTAATTCGTGATGGCAGCAAAAAAAATATACGTATTCGCAGATTGGTACAAGTTAGAAAAGTCTGCTTTCCTCGGAACATTAAATATTGAACAAACCAGAGGTCACGAAGTTTTTTCCTTCGAGTATGATAAAGATTGGTTAAACTCATCCAATCGGGTTCTTCGTTAGGAGGTGCAAGACCAAAAGCCAGTGTCCTTGATAAAAAGGGAGACCTTTGGATCACTAAATTCCTAAGCTTAAATGACGATATAGATATGGGAGGATGGGAAATGGTGGCTCATGTTTTAGCATTGCAGTGTGGTATTCAAATGGCACCTTCCATGATTAAAAAGTTCTCAAGTAAAAATCATACCTTTTTAACCAAACGTTTTGACAGGGTAGGACAAGATAAACGTATCCATTTTGCATCTGTTATGACATTACTTGGTATGCAAGATGGTGACAACTATCAACGCTCCATAATCTTTCCAGGAACGAACAAGAACTGATGGCATTGGCTTTTGAAAACCATTAAAAAAGGCCTTTACATCAACAACACCTCTGAATTGTCTTCTGAAATCCTTTACTTTTGCATTGAAAGATTCTGCTGCAGCATTGATACTTCTGTTATCATTGAGAAATTTTGAATCTGGTTAGGAATAAGCTTCGCAAATTTACTCGGGAAGGCTTGTTTTCAAAGGTCCTCATGATAACTTCGTTATTGTCATTGCCACAAAAAGAACCAAAAAGGTCTAGAACAATAGATCACTACCTGCCCTACAGCGACCAACCTAAATGTTATATTAGAACTTCGTCATGAGAATTAAAAGTGCAATCAATCAAGAACTTGTTGAGACGAAGCATAGCACCAGCTATGGTGAGTTGAATAAAAGTAACGAAGTGACTTCTTTTGAAGCTATTTTAAGGTGTAATAGATTTTCTAATGCAGCTTTTGGGTAATAATTCTGTCCCGCACACACTTCTTTCGCGCTAGGCTAACCGCACTACCACCTCAAGTGCCCCGCTCCCGTACGTACAATGTCGTTAAGTTAAGGATTTCTTGATATTTTTAAGTATATTGGCAGTGTAATAAGTAAAAGAAACGCAGAGAAACTATTTTTGTAGAAGGGCTTTTTCTCACTCTCTAAAAACTATTGATAATGAATATTTTACCAATAGAAGTAAATGTTCAGAAGAAGACTTTACTCGTAATCGAAAGTTGTCTTTTAAAGATTTATTTATATCCCTCATGTGTTTTACCCGTCCAAGTATTCAAACAGAATTAGATCGGTTTTTTAAAGCTCTTTCAAAAAATCACTTCATTTAGAGCACTTTACTGGAAAAACAACTATTGCAATAAAATAGGATTTTAATGAAAAGGTTTTTATAACTAAATTAATTGAGATACTCTCAAAAAGATTAGAAATAATAAGACCCGGAAGATCATTTAAAAGACCTGATACATCAATCAGGCGAAGACATAAAGACTTAACATCTAAAGGGATATGACCTTAACTTAACGACATTTACCGTGCGGTAGCGGGAGGCGCTGATAGTTTACTTATTATTGTTACATTTGAAACCAATGATAGGAGTAGACTATCAGGCTCTACTCTAGGCCACAAGCAGGGCTCAGCTAACAAACAGATAACGAAAAACTAATGACAGAATTTTGGGAAGAAAGTTTTAAGGATAAGAAAGAAATGTGGGGTTTTAAACCTGCAGATTCTGCCATTGCAACCTTAGAGCTGTTTAAAAATATCGGATTAAAAAAAATATTAATACCTGGATTTGGATATGGGAGAAATGCAAAAATATTCATTGACCAAGGATTTGATGTAACTGGTATTGAGATTTCAGAAACTGCAATTAATTTGGCCCAAAAACGTTACGGGGATAATTTGAAAATTCATCATGGTTCTGTTTCAGAAATGCCGTTTGATCAATATTTATATGACGGGATTTATTGTTACGCTTTGATTCATTTACTAAATGAGTCAGAAAGAGAAAAACTGATTAATAATTGTTATAATCAACTTAATTCAAATGGATATATGGTCTTTATAGCGATTTCAAAATTGGATGCTCGCTATGGAAGTGGAGATGAAATTAGTAAAGATACTTTTAAGACAGGATATGGGGTTAACTTGTTTTTCTATGATTTGGATTCAGTAAAAAATGAATTTGGGGATTATGGATTGATTAAAGCAGAAGAGATTAGGGAACCATTAATGAATGTTGACAATAAACCTTCGCAAAGATTTATTCAGATAATATGCAGAAAATAAATTATAAACTCCAGTGGCTAATAAATAGGAATATGAGGCGGTCTGCAAGACTCAGCGTTGAGTTCACGTTGTACTACACCTGATTTGATACCTGCTCAGTATTTTAAGCGTGTTTTGCTTGTTACCTTTGGAACTAATGATAAAAGTAAGCTATCAGGCTCTACTCTACTGTGTCATGCCGAGAAACCACATTGAAACATTAATTTAAATTTGAAAGTATGAAAGAAGGATTGATAATAATTGATATTCAGAATGACTATTTTGACAAGGGAACAATGCCACTTGTAAATTCAGACAATGCATGTAAAAATGCAAAACTTCTCTTGGAAAGATTTAGGTCTAAAAATTTACCTGTGATTTTTATTCAGCATATTGCAACAAGACCTTTGGCGACATTCTTTTTGCCGAATACGAAAGGAGCCAAAATACATGAAACTGTGCGTCCGATGGAGAATGAAAGGGTAATTATTAAACATTTGCCTAATAGTTTTAAAGAAACAAACTTGCTTGATTTCCTTAAAGAAAAACAAATTACAGATTTAGTAATTTGTGGAATGATGACTCATATGTGTGTTGATGCAACTACAAGGGCTGCTAAAGATTTTGGATTTAATATTACAGTTATTGGTGATGCTTGTGCAACAAAGGATTTAGAAATTAATGGACAGCTTGTAATTGCAAGCGAGGTTCAGAATAGCTTTTTAGCTGCATTGAATTATTTTTATTCGACAGTAAAAACTACAAAACAATATTTGAATTAAAATTAGTTGACTACATTTATTATATCGTTGACTTATAGAGTATCACTTGAAAGGATTGACGAAGAATCAAATAGTTCATGAATGCAATATACTTAAAAATAGCACTTTATAAGGTAGTATTGTGCACTTTTTTATTTTACGTCCATACCATAAGTCATCAAGAGGATTTACTATTCGCGAAGTTCAATAAGTAAATGTGGAGACAAAATAGAGTAACGATCTTTGTTGCCTTTAGCTTGGCATATTCTTATTTGATTGCGTTCAGAAATTATATCAGTCACCTTCATATTAATAAGTTCACTACGTCTGAGACCTGCAGAATAAATGAATGATAAAATACATCTGTGCTTGATGATGTAAGTATTCATTAATTTCGTTAATACCAATTTCTAAAAGATCATCATTCTTAAATGCAGTACAAAAATCTCTCATGTATTTCGAATAAATTCTTATGGTACTCTCGCTATATCTAAGTCTTTCTAATTTCTCCCAATATCCTTTGGGTAAGTTTATTTGGTTTCTTGTTTTATTTGTGTGCCCATTTAACTTTACAGAAATAATGTTCATAAACATTAAAAAAGCTAAATCAGCAAACAAAATAATTGTAGAAACTTCTGTTTTTTCTGTCTTTGATAAGAAAGCTTCAAAGACAAGGCTTTCTATATTTTTGAAACCAAGGAGTTTACTGATGGTAAATGACTGTTTCAAAAATGAGAATAACGCAATATTTGGAGTTTTTTTGCAAAGACTATTTAACAGCTAAATAAAAATGAGGTCACACTCAAGTCACACCTCAAATATGGTTTACATTCGTTTAAACTGATTTACTTAAAAACAAAAAAGCCTGTAATTCGTGAGATTTACAAGCTTTTGATACAAACTAATATTTGCTTCGTCGGGATGACAGGATTTGAACCTGCGACCCCTGGTCCCCCAGACCAGTGCGCTAACCGGGCTGCGCCACATCCCGAAACAACCAACACTATTTTTTGCATTGGGAGTGCAAATATATAAAAATCTTCAGCTTTTAATAAAGCTTATAAGGTAAAAAATAAACTTTTTATCATATAAATATTCAATTCACTTACATATCAAACACATACAGTTTTTCATTTTAACGAAGATACTAAGCCAACATGCAACCTTTCACAAACTTTGCTGTCTTATAATAAAAATAACCATGTTCAACCCCAATAATTTACTATTGATATTTTTTTTGCGCAAGGCAAGCCATTTTTTAATAATTTTGCACCGGATTTAATGCAAAGCATGGAAGAAAAAGAATTACTACAAAGATTATCGTTAGGTGATGAAAGTGCCTTTCAAGAGATTTTCATGCGCTATTACCAACAATTGGTTGTATTTGCCAACAAGATGGTATATGATCTTGATCAATCCAGAGATTTAGTCCAAGAAGTTATTGTTCATTTTTACGAAAAACGAGATCACATCGAAATTCACACTTCCCTAAAAGCTCATTTATACCAATCAGTTCGAAACCGTTGTCTTAATTATTTAAAAAGAGAACAAACCATACGTAATCACCATTCAAGAATTTTTGAGGAAAGAAAAGAAAGTCATCAAGAATTTTTAGATTTAATGGAAGAAGCCGAATTAGAAAACAAAATTTTCAACATTATTCACGCATTACCTAAACAGTGTCAAAAAATATTCGAAATGAGTCGTTTCGACGGCAAATCAAATGCAGATATCGCAGAAGAATTATCAATATCAAAAAGAACTGTTGAAACACAAATCAGCAATGCGCTTAAAAAAATAAGAGCAAAACTATTTAGTCACATGGCTTTAACCATCATTTCTCTTTCCTGTATCTTCCTGAGCAATTTTGCTTATGGTTAAGATTTATTCTAAATAACTCCCTATTCAATTATTTTCATACGTGTAATCAAACAAACAATTGTCTTACTAAAACAAATTCATCTTTAACACTATTAATATGGAATTTTTACTTCAATTATTGGCAGAACTAATTAAAGGAAACGAAATTGAAAATACAGTTAACACTATTGAAGACCGTGAAATAGTTGAAGTAGAAGAAAACACTGAAACACAAAATATATTTGGAATGATGCATTTTCATTAAACCAATATCATTTATTGTCCGTATATATTTTATAATTACAGGGAGAGTGAAAGACGATAACAAAAATATAATTCAGCTTATCATTGGTTTTTTAACCCATGATATAACAGACGATGAGTTAAAACAACTGGACGTTTGGAAAAAATCTACACCTGAGAACCAAGCGAAATTTGAGCAGTATGAATCCGCTTGGTTAAAAAGTAAGAATCTTAAAGTATTCCAACAAATTGATATTGAAAAAGACTGGAAATGCGTTCACAAACAGATTAACAAAAATAAGCACCCTAATAATTCCCTCAAGAGATTTAGTATCTCTGTCAGAAAAATAGCCGCTGTCTTTATTCCCATTCTTTTTATAGCATTATCGGGTCTATTATATTGGAATGTTCCCGGTTTTGGTAGACTAAGTGCTTTTAAAAGCAGCACAGTCATTCAATCAGTTACCTTACCCGATGGTTCCAAGGTAACGCTCAACAAATACAGTAAAATCATCTACCCTAACAACATAGCAACCGCTGCATCCCGTGATATAACATTAAGTGGAGAAGCCTTTTTTGAAGTCTTCCATAACAAAACACCTTTTAAGGTAGAAACCGGAGATGTCATGGTACAGGTATTAGGAACAAAGTTCAATATACAAGAAATTAATTCAGATATTGCGGTTTCAGTTATCTCTGGTAAGGTAAACGTTTCCACACCACACAAACAATTAAAATTAACCAAAGGCAAAAGAGCTATTTGCAGCAATGGGCTTTTAATTGAAGAGTATGGAGAAACAGAAAATGATATTTTTTGGTATTCGCATCAATTACGATTCAAGCAAGCCAACCTGATAGATATCTGTAAAGAATTGCAAAAAAACTTTGAAGAAATAAAAACCGTTAAAATTAACACCAACGATCTAAGCACCAGGGTCACTACATCCTTTGACAACCAAAACTTAAAAGACATTTTAGAGGAGTTACAAATTCATTTCAATAAAAAACTAATATTTGACGGCAAAACCTTAACTGTCTCTGATTAAAAATCCATATTTTTACGGGATTTCAATCATATTTGAATGGTCAAATCCCGTAAAATAAAATTAATTCTTCTGACCATGCTTCTAAGCCTTAGTTGCATTGTCAATTCTTTTGCACAATCCATACTCGATAAATTTGTTACTATCCAAATAAAATCAGGTTCCACCGCCGAAATTTTAAATGCCATAGAGATAGAAACAAGCATAACGTTCAGTTATAGCAATAAGGTATGTATCAGTGACTACATAGAGCTTTCAAGCAACAGAAACACCATCAAAGGCTTTCTTGATGAAGTTTTTGCGTCATGTGCCATTGATGTAACAGAGAAGAAGAGAAAGATTTTGATTCTTCCCGAAGAAATTCAGCAAGCGGAAAAATTTACCATAAGCGGCTTTGTAAAAAATGTTGAAAATGATGAAATACTCATCGGATCGTCTATTTACGATGCAGTATTATGGGAGGGAACCACATCCAATAATTTTGGTTTTTACAGTTTAACCTTACCCAAAGGTAACATTATTCTTAACTGTTCATTTGTTGGATATCACTCTGTACAGCATTCTTTTTTCTTAGACAAAGATACCATTATAAACTTTGACCTACTGTATAACACCAAATTGGAAGAGATTCCCGTCGTCAGTTTCATTGTCAAAGAAGGCATCAACACCACCCGTACCAGTACCATAAACGTACCCATAGAGCAAATTCAAAAGTTTCCAGCATTTTTGGGAGAGGTAGATGTCATCAAAACCCTACAACTGTTACCAGGTATAAATAGTGGTAGCGAAGGTGTCAGCGGACTCTTTGTCAGAGGCGGAGGCGTAGACCAAAACCTATACCTACTCGATGATGTTCCAGTCTACAACATATCTCATCTATTCGGCTTTTTCTCGGTATTTAATGCCGATGCATTGAATAACATATCAGTAACCAAAGGAGGTTTTCCGGCTCGTTATGGAGGAAGACTATCGTCAGTGATAGATATACGAATGAAAGATGGTAACCAAGAAAAGATTGGTGGTACCGTAAGCATTGGTATGATGTCCTCCAAATTTGCTTTGGATGGTCCTTTATACAAGGACAAGACCACCTTTAGTTTATCCGTTCGAAGATCCTATTTTGATTTATTCGCGATGCCCATCCAGTCGCAAAGCAATACCCGTACGGCCTTTTACTTTTACGACACCAATGGTAAGATAACACATAAACTTTCTAATAAGAGCAAACTATACCTAAGTTTTTATGGTGGACGCGATCGCTTTTTCACCAAATATAACTACAACAAGGTACGCGACCCCAACCAACCCGCCGACGAAAACCACACCCTGGACATTAACGACCAGGGATACTCCGGATGGGGTAATGCAGTAGGATCGCTACGCTGGAACCAAATATATAATGAAAAGTTATTCTCCAATATATCATTATCATTTAGCAACTACTCCTATTTTGTGGGCTACGAAGAACACTCTATCTCACCCGGCATATGGAATTATTTTGAACAAAGATACCACAGCGGAATCTCGGATGTGATGCTCAAAACCAATTTCGATTATTTTATGAACCCCAAACATCACATCCGCTTTGGCACTTCTTATACAAATCACAGCTTTAATCCTGGAGCAGATGTACTAAGGCGAACTCAAAATACAACTACTGTATTAGATTCAACCATTGGTGGCAACAAGGTCTTCGGACAAGAAATGTTTTTATATATAGAAGATGACTTTGCCATAAGCCAAAGTCTGAAAATGAACCTAGGCATACATACCTCCACATACAACACTCAAAACAAAACCTACTACTCGGTTCAACCCAGGATATCCGCACGCTTATTATTAGACCCTAAGTTTGCTATTAAAGCAGCCTATTCTAAGATGACACAATATATGCATTTATTAGGATCTTCATCCGTTTCACTACCTACCGATTTATGGATTCCAGTTACCAGCAATATTGCTCCCCAACACGCCAATCAAATAGCCCTTGGAATCAAATGGCAGTGGCAACAAGGCTTCGATTTAACCGTTGAAGGATATACAAAAGACTATAAAAACCTGTTAATTTCGACTTACAACCGATCCATACTAAACAATAACCCCAGTGCACTAAACAATTTAACATATGGCAATGGGTATTCAAAAGGAATAGAACTACTTATACACAAAAAAACAGGCAAACTCACCGGATGGATTGGTTATTCCTTATCCAAATCAAGGCAAAAGTTTCAGCAGATAAATAACGGCAAAGAATTTCCTTCGGCCAACGACCGCGGCAATAGTATCGGGCTTTTCAGTAATTATAAGATTCACGATCAGGTTGACCTTGCCCTCACCTGGTCTTTCGGCACAGGCAATGCAGTTACCTTACCATCACAAAAATTCTACACCCCTACCCTTCCCACACAGGGTACATTAGACGAATCCACCACGTCCTATTCTGAATATATTGACAATATCAATAACTACAGAATGCCAAAATTTCATCGCTTAGATGTTGGTGTCAATTTTAAAAAAGAAAACAGATTAGGACACCGGACATGGAGTTTTGGCTTGTACAACGCATATGGTCAACAAAACGCATTTTCAATCTATTTCTCAACCGACATTGATGAAAATACCGGTGAAGTAACCCGACACCTGAAACAACTCAGTATATTCCCTGTTCCTCTTCCATATATTCGTTATACATTAAAATTTTAATCCAATTTGAATGAAAAAGTATAACCACATAGCAATTCATCTAACACTATTCTTTCACATACTCCTACTAACGGGTTGTGAAAAAGAATTAGAATACCAAATAACCAATCAAGAACCACAAATTGTAATGTATGCTTTCCCCATGCCCGACAGCATCCTACAGTTGCATGCCAGCTATTCTACGCAAATATTATCCACCAACGATTACGATGAAATCCAGGATCTTGAATATACAGTTTCTGTAAATGGAATTGAACAAATCAATGATCAATATCCCGAAGGAGCAGAATGGGTAAATATCCCTGAAATCCGAAGTAAGACCAATGATACTATCCAAATCACTTACCTGTTAAAAGATGGCACCAGTATTTCAGGAAGCACCACCATTCCTTTACCAGTCTCCATTTTAAGTCTGGATACCGCCCAAACCTCATATGTAAACGATGAAGGAGACAACGAGAATATGTTAAGGTGTACACTAGAACTTAACGATCCTAATACAGAAGATAACTACTATCAAATACGGGTAGACCATATCGAAGATATTACTTCTACGCCACAAGTAAGCAATACCATTGATTACATAAAAGAAGACAAGGTATTTTTAATCCGTGATGACGAATCTGTTCTTTTAACCGATGTTGACTTTTTGGGCACCTTCACCGACCATTTATTTAACGGAAATAATAATAAAATTAACTTCTTGATTCCAGAAGAATATTTAAAACAAAACACCCAATTTATAATTTATTTATACACTTTAACTCCCGAATATTATCAATTTTTACGAACATCATTAGAGGAAGAAGCCTTTAGAGATTATCCTATTTTTGAACCCGTTAATATATATACCAATATTGAAAATGGAATTGGTGTCGTTGCAGGATTGGCAGTTGATACCTGTACAATAGTGATAAATTAACACCTCCTGTTTTTTTGTCAGTATTTTAATGACATTTTTTTATTAATTTGCTATATTCTAAAAAGGCACTAATTTTGAGATACAGAAATGTAAATATATAAATGAGTACAAATAATAAATTTAATATATAGTTATGGCATTGTTTGAAAAAATGGATTTAGAATCTGACAATAAAGCTTCAAAAGAAGTAACAGCAACAGAAAAAGTAAAAGTATTGATTATAGGTTCAGGACCAGCCGGGTATACCGCAGCCATTTATGCTTCAAGAGCTAACTTAAGTCCTGTTCTATACGAAGGCATGCAGCCTGGCGGACAATTAACCACCACTACTGAGGTAGAAAATTACCCTGGATATCCCGATGGAACTACGGGAACAGCAATGATGGAAGATCTCAAAAAGCAAGCTGCTCGTTTCGGTGCTGACATTCGTTTCGGATATGCCACTGCCGCCGACTTATCTGAGCGACCTTTTAAAATTACGATTGATGGAAATAAAATAGTTGAAGCAGAGTCTGTCATTATTGCCACAGGTGCAACAGCTAAATATTTAGGTATCGAAGATGAACAGAAATATGCTGGCTCAGGGGTTTCTGCGTGTGCAACCTGTGATGGTTTTTTCTACAGAGGCAAAAAAGTAGCTGTAGTAGGCGGTGGCGATACTGCCTGTGAAGAAGCCTTATACCTTGCCGGGCTAGCTGAAAAGGTATATATGATTGTACGAAGAGATGAACTTAGAGCGTCGAAAGTAATGCAACAAAGAGTATTTGATGCACCTAACATTGAAGTATTGTGGAAGCATCAAACAAAAGGATTAACAGGTGATGGTGTTGTGGAAGGTGTAGATCTGTACGTGAACAAAGGCGAAGCAAACCAAGAAGAAGTTCATATTGCCATCGATGGATTCTTTCTGGCCATTGGTCACACTCCTAATTCCGACATTTTTAAAGATTATTTAGAGACCGACGAAGTGGGGTATATTCAAACCATTGGAAACACCGCAAAAACCAACGTTGATGGTGTATTTGCCTGCGGTGATGTAATGGATAACCAGTACCGACAAGCAGTTACTGCTGCTGGCTCTGGGTGTAAGGCTGCCATCGATGCTGAAAGATTCCTGGGTGAAAATTAATTTTCATTATACAATATATCAAACACGGATCTCCTTTGGGGAGGTGCCGTGTTTATTTGATTCTGGTATAATTATAGAATCTACATGAATAACTCGCTTAGCAAGCAAAAAATTTATCAATCTGCAAAGAAAAATTTCCCATTCCAAACCACGCACTATCACCTCAAGTGCGCCCTTGAAGCTTTCTCGCCAGCACTGGCCACGGCTATTGTTCTGGCCTGCCCTACGGTCTTTACCCTGATAGATGTTTTTTAATGGGAATTACTCATTGTCTGAGAATTTCGTATTATGATTATGGATAAATTGTAAATTTCCAGGCTTTACTTGAATGCATATTTAAAATTGAAAACCTTATATCTATATGGAGAGGGTAACTTTCTTCTTGTGATATTTTTGTTGCTTATGCAAGAACACATATGTCCTTTTTGTCATTGCCACAAAAAGGACCAAAAAAGTCTAGAACAATAGATCACTACCTCCCCTACATCAAGCTCCAATTCCTTCCGGCACACAAAACCATACCCATAAGGCCAACCGCACTATCACCTCAAGTGCGCCCTTGAAGCTTTCTCGCCAGCACTGGCCACGGCTATTGTTCTGGCCTACCCTACGGTCTTTACCCTGATAGATGTTTTTTAATGGGAATTACTCATTGTCTGAGAATTACGTATTATGATTATGGATAAATTGTAAATTTCCAGGCTTCACTTGAATGCATATTTAAAATTGAAAACCTTATATCTATATGGAGAGGATAACTTTCTTCTTGTGATATTTTTGTTGCTTATGCAAGAACACATATGTCCTTTTTGTCATTGCCACAAAAAGGACCAAAGAAGTCTAGAACAATAGATCACTACCTCCCCTACATCAAGCTCCAATTCCTTCCGGCACACAAAACCATACCCACAAGGCCAACCGCACTATCAACTCAAGTGCGCCCTTGAAGCTTTCTCGCCAGCACTGGCCACGGCTATTGTTCTGGCCTGCCCTACGGTCTTTACCCTGATAGATGTTTTTTAATGGGAATTACTCATTGTCTGAGAATTACGCATTATGATTATGGATAGATTGTAAATTTCCAGGCTTTACTTGAATGCATATTTAAAATTGAAAACCTTATATCTATATGGAGAGGATAACTTTCTTCTTGTGATATTTTTGTTGCTTATGCAAGAACACATATGTCCTTTTTGTCATTGCCACAAAAAGGACCAAAAAAGTCTAGAACAATAGATCACTACCTCCCCTACATCAAGCTCCAATTCCTTCCGGCACACAAAACCATACCCACAAGGCCAACCGCACTATCAACTCAAGTGCGCCCTTGAAGCTTTCTCGCCAGCACTGGCCACGGCTATTGTTCTGGCCTGCCCTACGGTCTTTACCCTGATAGATGTTTTTTAATGGGAATTACTCATTGTCTGAGAATTTCGTATTATGATTATGGATAAATTGTAAATTTCCAGGCTTTACTTGAATGCATATTTAAAATTGAAAACCTTATATCTATATGGAGAGGATAACTTTCTTCTTGTGATATTTTTGTTGCTTATGCAAGAACACATATGTCCTTTTTGTCATTGCCACAAAAAGGACCAAAAAAGTCTAGAACAATAGATCACTACCTCCCCTACATCAAGCTCCAATTCCTTCCGGCACACAAAACCTTACCCACAAGGCCAACCGCACTACCACCTCAAGTGCGCCCTAGAAGCTTTCTCGCCAGCGCTGGCCACGGGGCTATTGTTCTGGCCTACCCTGCGGTCTTTTGCCGATAGTTTCTTATACTAATGGAAGATATTCATTAAATGAGAAATACAATTTTGCTCAAAAAACACAATCATCCCTTTGGCTATTTTTCTTTGGCAAATGGCCAAGCCGCTATTCCTCCTTCTAACACTTTCACATTTTTATATCCATGCGCTTGTAAAATAACAGCCGCCTCGTAGCCCCGCAATGAAATTTTACAATAGGTTATTATTTCTTTGTTTTTATCATTGGGTAGTTCACTTAAACGCTTCCGTAAAACACCCAAGGGAATCAATGTCTCTCCAATACCCAGACGGGTTTGTTCATATTCATCACCACCACGCACATCCAAGATAAACATCGGGTCACCAGCCGCTAGCTTTTTGTTTAATACCATAGCAGAGATACCATTAAAAACACCTTTTATTTTATTTTGCATGATATGAGCAGTAGCAATACTGTGATCTATGGCCAAAGAAAAAGGAGGGGCATAAGGCAAGTCCGCATTCACCATATCCTCAATCCTAAGCTGACCTTTTATAGCCGTTGCCCAAATGGCCAATTGCTTACTTACATCACCAGGTCCCAAACATTGTGCGCCCAGAATCTTACCAGTCTCCTTATCTGCCAATAATTTTGTTACCAATAATTCGCCCCCCATAAAACCCGGTTTATCCGAACTGGCATTCATAACCTTCACATAATTGAACCCGGCCTCCTGAGCCTTGGCTTCAGATAGTCCGGTGATACCAATACCATAGTCAAATAATTTACAAATACCCGTTTGAATCGTTCCCGGAAAAGAAATCTTGTTACCAATCATAGCATTCTCTCCAGCCACACGTCCTTCCAAATTAGCTAAATCACCATAGGGAGCCAACACATTCTTACCCGTAATAATATTTTTTATCTCACAGCAATCACCAACAGCATATATATCCTTTATGGATGTTTGCATAAATTCATCTACACAAATACCGCCCAAGTCACCTATTTTTATCCCTGCCTCCCTGGCTAATTTCACATTGGGTTTAACACCAATAGCTACCACCGCCTGTTCACAAGGAATCTCTATACCATTTTGCAGTTTCACCCCCGTTAACTTTCCATTTTCACCTAAGAACTCCGCTACACCATTTTGGGTGATAACATTGGCCTTCTGCTTTAAATAATTCTCCACCAACTTGGCCATCTCCCAATCTAAAAAAGTTAGCAACTGAGGTAAAAGTTCAATCATGGTAAGCTCAATACCCGCAAGATGCAATGCCTCCAACGTTTCAATACCAATCAACCCTCCCCCAATCACCACCGCCTTTTTCACTTTACCTTCATCTTTTATCTTTCTAAGGTAATCTGCATCCTGCATAGATTGTAATGTGCATATGCCTTCCAATTCTGTTCCCGGAACCGGAGGCATATTAGCTGTTGCTCCTGTTGCAATAATCAGCTTATCATAGTCTTGGACTCCTTGGGATCCTGTTTTCAAATCAACAAATTCCACCCTCTTATGTACACTATCTATTTTTGTTACTTCGGTGTTGACCTTGGCCACAATTCCTTTCGCATTCCAATAAAAATTTGGATCCCGAACTACCCCTGTAGGAGTACAAAGCAACTGATTTCTATCGTCAAAAAAGCCGCCCACAAAATAAGGATATCCACACGATGCCATGGACAAATCTTCCCCTTTCTGAAATAAGCTTATCTCGGCGAACTCATCCACCCTGCGAGCTTTTGCAGCAGCTTTAGGACCCGCTGCCGACCCACCAATAACAATAATCTTTTTATGCATAAAATAATCTGTTTATTCATTAAATCATTCCCACCACCTCCCCAACTACTTTTATAAGCGTTTACACACACTACAACAAGCAATATTCAAAGATCAAGCCTTGCCTTTGCCCATACCTTTACCAAGACCTCTACCTAATCCTTTTCTTCTTCCTTGTCCCCTTCCCCTCATATTATCAGCGGACGAAGTACTTACATTACTGTCATTGGATGAAGAACATTTCCCCATTCCTCTACCTGTCTGTGAACCTTTACCTTCTGGTCCTGTTTTGTCAAATCGTGGCATAACTAATTAATTTAAAATGTTTAACAATTAATTTTAATAGTATTTGATTTGCTTTGCTCCCCTAAAGATAGTGAGAATATTCTCATTATAAAAATATTTTTTTTACTTCTTCATTATTTTAATTCGAAAAATACATTGGAAAATCTAGTACGAAGTTCTATAATAAAACAGGATAGACTATATTCAACTCTCAACAAAGTAAAATAGCACACACCAACCTTCTTTTAATAGGGCCTGAATGTTTTGAGTCCCCGCCCTCCTTTACTGAATTTTAGCGTTTAATACACTCTTTAACTCTTCAACTAAATCAGCATGTTGCTTCGCTACATTTTGAGTTTCTTTCTCTGCTGACATATGATCATACAATTCGACAAAACCATCTTTATGAATGGTTATCCGATGCGTTGTTGTTCTTAAAGTCCAAGCATTATTTTTATAAGCGATAGCAGGATGACCTGTCACATCAGGTTTTTCCAGTATCTTCTTCAGCGATACCCCTTGTACAAATTTAGGCACTTCGAGCCCAACCAAATCACATAAGGTAGGAAAGATATCCAATGATTCCACGATGGCATTGGTTTTGGTTCCCTTACATTTCATCCGAGGATAGTGAATAATCATAGGAGAAAGCAAAGATTCCTCGAACAGGCTATGTTTTCCCCAAATGGCATGTTCCCCCAAGTGCCAACCATGATCACCCCAAAGTACAACTACGGTATTTTTATATGCTCCAGTCCGTTTCAGTTCCGCAAGAATTTCACCTACTTGCGCATCAGCATAAGTAACACAGGCTGCATAATGACGACGGACTCGGTCAGCAAAGGCAGCATCACTATTCGGGTCTTTTCCCCAGCGGTTATAATTCATAAATTCAGCAGAATTATGCCAAGTGGTCTTACCTTCCGGTTTCTGTGGATATTTGATTTCAGGAAACCGAACACCATCATACATATCCCAATAAACTTTCGGGGCGCCGAAAGGTAAATGAGGTTTAATAATCCCAACAGCAAGAAAAAAAGGTTTATCTTCATTTTCAGCAAGTACCTTTAATTGTTTCAAAGCCTCGTTAGTTATTGCACCATCCGGATATATGTTATCACCTCCCTCAACCGATTGAAAAACATCCATATCCCCAGGGTTATTTCTTATTTCTCCGTTTGCTAGCCCGTGCATCATCCCACGAGGGTGCTTCCATTCTGCAACGGGCATCAGGTGTTTATCCCATGCTTGAGGAATTTCAATGATCATACTATCATTCCAATCATCGCCACCTCTTCCTCCTGGATAATGTGATACTTTCCCTACAGAAACGGTCGTATAACCATGCATTCTAAACCATTCTGGCATGCTCGGATCAATACGAACTCCTTGTTTTATTTTGCTTGCGCGCAAAAAAAGTGCATTGTTGTTTGCTGGTCCATACTGACCTGTTAATAGTGTATAACGCGATGGTCCACAACTTGGTGCATTCACAAAATGTTGTAAAAAAGAAACTCCATTTTCTGCGAGTCGATCAATATTGGGTGAAAAAATATAACTAGCCCCAAAACTGTTCAATTCAGGACGAAGGTCATCAATGCAAATAAGTAAAACATTGGGTTTTCCTTCGTCGGTAGGTGCTGCACACTTCGTAAATAATAGAGCACATACAAACAGCACCCCGAAAAAAATATTTTTTTTCATTCTTAAAATTTAATAGAGATTCTATCATACACGAACCATACACAAAAAATCAGGCATGCATGTATTTCTTTACGAGCAGGCAAACACCCTATGGATTAACTATTGACCTTTCCTCCTTATTCAAAAATCCCTAAGGTCATCTGGTCTTTCACATTGTGATACCTTAAAGACGCTTTAATACATTCTTTTAATTGCATCACAGGAATAGTCTGATTTAGCTGAAAAATAATGGCTCGCTTTCCCTCATATTGAAATTTACGATCAAAAATCAAGCGAAAAGTATCTACCAATCTGCTTGAGCATTGAAAATACATGGCATATTGTTTTGGTAACTTTGCTTTCCAATCCATTCGTAAAGTACTTCCATTTTTTGTAACAAAACTAGGCTCCCCCCATTTCAATGTCTCTTGTAAAACCAATACATCTCCCATTTCCTCGGCCGTTTCTTTAACCAATGTTCGCAAATATTGCATCTGATCCCGAACAGAGTCGGGATAATTTGCGAATACTTCATCAACGCTCGCATCCGTTCTTACGATTAGCTTACCCATATATTACTTGCTTTACACCCGTATCGTTTATATGTAATAATTAAATTTTCAATGATCCGATAACACTCGCCCCAGAGTCATTTCCCTTGGCTCGTTTCGCACAACAATTGCAAATTATGATTAAAATACTGATTTTTAACAACAACAAAGTCAAAAATAAGATTTGTTTTTGTTCATTTCATCCAAAGCTTCCTTTTTTTTCAATATTTTATAAAAATGTTATTCTATATTTCTCAGTAAACAGAAAATTTCCATTTATATACGAAAGATCCATTAATAGACTACAGGGTAGGCCACCCCAATAGCCTCAAAGCCGGCTTTAGCCAGAAGCAATGAACCCAGAAAATGCCTTAGATGGTCTATTGTGAAGTCTAATACATCACGCGTGTTTAAGGCTGCATTTGAGGTGGTTGTGCGCTTGTTTTTGAAGAGAAAGGTTGTGTACAGGACGGAATTATCAGTCCTAAAAAAATTACATATAAAAAAGGCTGTCTCCAACAGATGGAAACAGCCTTTTATTATAATGCTAATATGAACCACTTAGCTCACTTATTTTAATTCAAAGCTTCCTTTCAGGCCATTCAGAGAGCTGGTTCCCACCATCACGTCAAACCATCCAGGTTCTACCATAAAGTTTCCTTCTCCATCATAAAATCCTAATTCATTTTCTGTAAGAAGAAAAGTTACGGTTTTAGATTCTTTCGCTTTCAGTGTTATTTTCTCAAAACCTTTTAATTCTTTTACGGGACGAACTACCGCCGCAGTCACGTCATGCAAGTACAACTGCACCACTTCTTCCCCATCCCGATCACTTACGTTGGTTACTTTTACCGACACCTTCATTGCTTTCGGGTCTGCATCATCAATAGCCAGGTCACTATAAGTAAATTCCGAATAACTTAAACCATAGCCAAAAGGAAATAATGGGCTATTTTTCTCATCCGTATAATGTGACCAAAAAACACTATTTTCACTACCAGAAGGCCTTCCAGTGTTAAATTTATTGTAATAAATAGGACATTGTCCCACGCTACGAGGAAAACTCATAGGCAATTTCCCAGAAGGATTATAAGCACCAAACAACACATCAGCAATAGCATTACCTGCTTGCGTACCCAACTGCCAAGCTTCAACAATTGCAGGAATATGGTCTGCTGCCCAGGGCAATGCCAAGGGACGTCCATTGGTAAGTACCAACACTATATTTTTATTTACTTCATATACCGCTTCCAACAAGTCTTGTTGAACCCCCGGCAAGTCTATATTAGCACGACTACGGCCTTCTCCTGAATGAAACCCATGCTCACCTAACACCATTAACACCACTTCCGATTTTTTGGCCAGGCGAATAGCTTCGGCAAATCCACTTTTATCTGTATTGTTTATATTCAGTTCTGTGACAAAACTAACATCACCAGTCACCACGTCAGCACCCTTGACATAGGAGTAATTAGAAGTATACTTATTTAAGCCTTCCAACACCGAGATAGCTGTACCATCATCAGATCCCACACGCCAACTTCCCAACGGACTTGTTTTATCATTGGCCAAGGCGCCTATTACCGCTATTTTCTTCTGGTTTTTAGACAAAGGTAAGATAGCACCTTCATTCTTCAACAATACAATAGATTTACGTGCCATATCCAACGCTGCCGCCTGATGATCATCGTGATACAATAGTTCTTTTTCACGCGACGCATCACAATACTTATAAGGATCCTCGAATAAGCCCAACTCATACTTCAAGCGAAGAATTCTTCCTGCAGCCTCATCAACGACTGCTTCTTTTACTTTTCCTTCTTTCACAAGCTCCACCAAATAATCAACATAAGCACTCGATTCCATATCCATATCGGATCCGGAGTTAGCGGCAAGCATCGCGGCTTCTTTAAGGTCGGCAGCAAATCCATGGCTAATCATTTCGAAGGCACTACCCCAATCAGACACCACAAATCCTTTAAAGCCCCATTTTTCTTTTAAAATATCTCTTTGTAAGAATTTATTACCTGTGGCAGGTACCTCATTTACAATATTAAATGCATTCATCACCGTTTTCACATCAGCTTCAACCGCTGCTTTAAAAGGAGGGAATACCACGTTATATAAGGTTGTAGTACCAATATCCACGGTATTATAATCTTTTCCTGCCTCCACAAAACCATAGGCTGCAAAATGTTTAGCGCAAGCAGCAATCGTATTACTGGCAGACAAATCATCTCCCTGAAAACCTTTGATACGAGCCACACCTATTTTAGCACCCAAGTAAGGATCCTCTCCGGCACCTTCCATCACACGTCCCCAACGCGCATCCCTATAAATATCCACCATAGGAGCAAACGTCCAGTTAATGCCATTTGCAGAAGCCTCTATGGCTGCAATACGAGCTGACTTTTCAATCGCCTTCAAATCCCAACTAGCCGATTCTCCCAGAGGAATAGGTGTTAATGTTTTATGTCCATGAATCACATCCAAACCAAAAATCAGAGGAATACCCAAACGGGTTTCTTCCACCGCTACTTTCTGTAAGGCCCTTACCTGATCCACCCCTTTTACATTCAAAAAAGAGCCCACGAGTCCACTTTTCAGATGTTTATATTTTTTTTCAGCATTACCTCCAGTAGGAGCCGGTCCTGTTGCATCATAAAAACCATTATATTGCACCATTTGTCCAACTTTTTCTTCAATGGTCATTTTTGCCAACAGATCATCCACCTTTTTATCGATAGAATCATTCATTTTTCCGCTCTGCTTCTCTGATAAGGAGCAAGCATGCAATAAAAAAATCGCTAAAATTGCGAAACCCAATACACTTTTTTTTGTCATATTTTGAGAACTTAATCGGTTACTATATTTTATATTCGATACTGCCATAAAACCAATATCTGCATTTGAAAATCAATCACACATCAAACAGGATAAATTTACATTTCCATCCATGTTCAATCATTCGCTCCACATTTATTTTTGATAAACCCGCACATAATCCACCTCCATGGTTTGCGGAAAGATGGCATCATCCACCCCATGTATACCTCCCCAGTTACCGCCTACAGCAACATTCAGTAATAAATGAAAAGGATCATCAAAAGGCCACTTCTCCGAATCATTGGATTCCTTCTTAAACGTAAATACCTTTTTATCATCCACAAAAAAGTCACACTTTGTTTCTGACCACTCCAACGCATAGGTATAAAAAGCATCTTCAGCTTTCGGTAGGTAAACCGTGCCTCCTTTTTGGGTATGTTGCATCCCATTAAATGCACCTGTATGCACCGTAAAATAAACGGTATCGGGATGATAGCCCACATGTTCCATCATATCAATCTCTCCACTATGTGGCCAATTACCATATTTATTCTCGGTTGGAAGCATCCAGATGGCCGGCCAAATACCGATTCCACGGCATAATTTTGCCCGCACCTCAAAACGACCATATAACCAATCGCCTTTGTGCTTACTTGTTAGCCGGGCCGAAGTATACGCATTAGGAAAACCTTTCTCTTTACGAGCAGTGATATGCAGTTTTCCATTATCTACCCAAGCATTTTCTTTTCTTCCCGTAGTATAGTATTGTAATTCATTGTTACCCCACCCCCATGCATTACCAACCGTATCATAGTTCCATTTCAATTCATTAGGTAAACCCGTATAATCAAACTCGTCACTCCAAACCAGCTTATAATTATTTTGTTGCTTACAACTACTAAATAGCAGAACCACACTAAACAATATTAAAATATGTCGTATCATTATTACCCATTACTCTTAATAAACTTCAACTCAAATCCTTACACTCTTATATATTTTATATACCCTAACGAAAGAATATCTCATAAACGAGATTTATTCCTCTATTTCACTATAAAACTTTTGTAAAGTATAAAATGCTTTTTTTCGATTTCCGGTTTCCGAGATCAAACCTTTTCTGTTCCATCCATCCTGATATGGAATCAAGACTCTACGGGGAGATCGAAAATCAGCCAATATCCAGGGAGCGATACCACTAATTTGTGGAATTCTATATAAAACAGGCAATGTTTCTTTGTACAATAGATCTTGAAACTCTTCGCTCCAAACAGTAAGGCTATCCGCATGATACCCTTGCAATGCACCTGCTCCAAACTCAGAAATAACAACTGGCTTATCCATATCTATTTCCCAACGTATGTTCTTTATATTTTCCACATCTCCCCAATACCATCCGTAATACTGATTAAAACTCAGTATATCCACTACATCAGCAAACTTATCTCCGATAACCATGGTATTCCCTCCGGGTACGGTACTATGCACCTCCAATGCCGCACTGATTAAACGCGTATTATCAAGAGAACGTGCCTTTTCTGCTAGATTAGATAAAAAAGTAAAACGAGCATCCGATTGTGGCGTTTCGTTGGCCATAGACCAAATGATCACCGATGCCCTGTTCTTATCTCTGGTAATTAACTCACTAAGTTGTTGCGCTGCTTTTTTATATGTTTCAGGATTCTCCCATTGTATAGTCCAGTAAACTGGATTTTCGGACCAGACAAGTAAACCCATTTCATCCGCTAGGCGTACCATATTCTCATTATGTGGATAATGGGCTAAACGAACAAAATTACAACCAAGTTCCTTTGCCCAACCCAAAAGCATTTTCGCATCTTCCATAGAATATGCGCGTCCACCACGCATGGCATTTTCTTCATGAATACAAATCCCTTTTAAAAAAACAACTTCATCATTCAACAGAATATCAGCTCCTCTTGTAGCTATTTGTCGAAATCCTATTTTATCTTGGATTTCATCGTCACCGGCACTAAAACGCACCTGATAAAGTTTAGGGTTTGAATCACTCCATAAACTCAACTTTTTAACCGGCACAGTAAAATTTACCCTACCCATCTCATCGGTAAAATATTCTTTATTCAATTTAAGCTCGGGTATATTTAACGAGACCCGTGTATTCGCTTTACTTTCACCATTCAGCTGTACATATCCATTTAACAATTTCTTATTTTCCTTATCCAGCTGCAGACTATAATCTTCAATAAAGGTCTTACTCAGCGCATACACCATTACATCTCTCGTAATTCCACCATAATTCCACCAGTCGGTATTTAAAGTAGGCACTTCATCAGCGGCTCTCTTATTGTCTACGCGCACCACCACAAAATTACCCTTTGCTTTAACAAGGCCAGTCATTTCAAAATTAAAGGGCGTAAAACCACCTTTATGCATACCTAACTTTTTCCCATTTACATATACATCTGCTCTATAATTTACAGCCCCAAAATGAATATAATATCGCTTACCTTCATCAAATTCAGGAATATCAAATGATTTTTTATACCACAATGTACCTTCGTAATAAAATAATTTTTCTTTTTGAGAATTCCAGTCGCCTGGCACCAAAAGTGTGGGTGCTTTGTCAAAATCATATTCAATTAGGTCTTTCTTCGACTTAGGTTTCTCGTTTAAGAAAAAGGCTCCTGCACCTGGGTTGGTCGATCCATCATGGGGTTCCCATCGATAATTATAATAACCTGTTTCATATACATCCACAATGTAATTCCATTTACCGTTTAAAGTAAACCCACTGCGCAAATAGGTATTTTGCAACAAATTATCTGTTCCAAGAACATTTACACTAACCAATAATAATATTAAAGCAACTAGTTGTTTCATATGTTTATAATTTGTTTCTTAATGGTCATATGGAACTCGCCGGGAATCATTTGCTTCATAAGTATGATCTAATTCCCTTGGCTCGTTTCATTTTATAGTAATATTTGCACGTTTATTCATAAACTCTCACATAATCGACTTCAAGTGTTTGTGGAAAAATGGAATTATCTATTCCTTGAGCACCACCCCATGTACCACCTACAGCTAAATTAATAATGATAAAATGCGGTTTATCAAAAGGCCAGTTGTTAGCAGTTTTTATGGATGGTGCATAGGTATGCACAACATTTTCCAGAGAATCCACATAAAACACAATCTCATCCTCTGTCCAATTGATTCCGTATATATGAAAATCTTCTTCTGCCGTTTCTAAATCCATGGAGCTTCCACTTCCATTGCTACCAGATCCATCTGTTGTATGAACCGTTGAATGTACAACGTTGGGCGTGTACCCCACATATTCCATTATGTCTATTTCGCCACATGCCGGCCATCCAACCGAATTTATATTCGTCCCAAGCATCCATATTGCTGGCCAAACACCTCGTCCTGCTGGAAGTTTTGCACGGATTTCAACTTTACCATAAGTAAACGCCTGCTTACCCATGGTTACCATACGTGCTGAAGTATAGGAACCTGTTGTTGTATTATCATCCACCTTTTGGGCGGTGATAATCAGCTTTCCGTTCTCTACCCTGGCATTATCACCATCGGTATAATATTGCAGCTCATTATTTCCCCAACCCCAATCACCATGACCCACTTCAAAAGTCCAGTTTTCAGTATTGATAGCCGACTGATCAAACTCATCAGACCAAACCAAACCTTCTTCAACCGGCTTATAATCCGGATCATCGGCCATTATTTGGATGGTTTTACTGACGGTTTTAACATCGCTACTTTTATTGGATGGCCCAAATACCGTAAGTGTTACCGTATAATCTCCTTTTAAAGGATAGTATGCCGTCCCCTGGTAATCCCTATTTGACTGAGCTCCGGAAGTTTCTCCATTTCCATAATCCCATTCTATATATAGATAATCTCCCGATGAGGCGTTGGTAAAGCTTACAATATTGGCATTTACTTCAAACTCAAAATCAGCCACATAATCCTTTTCATTATCATCACTGCCTGAACAGGAGACAAATAAAAGAATTTGAAAACAGACAATAAGCTTTTTAAAGTAACCCAATCTCCTTAGAAAATAATACATATCCATCAGTTTAAAGCAAATAAAATGCCCTGGACATGACATAGCACATCCAGGGCAACAAAAAATTATAAAAGCATAAAATCGTCCATATAGAAAATTCCATGATTACAATGACCTTCGTTTCCAAACTGGATCACAATCTGATCAAAATCAGTTCGAGCAGGTACATCACTAAAATCAAACGTCAATTCAATCCAATGATCAAAATCTTCATCACTAACCGTAAATGATCTCACTTCTTGGGTTGTATATGCATCTCCTCCCAATGAACTATTCTGCAACTTCACGTCCACTTGTGGCATCAAATTATGGGTAGACATCCATGAAGATACTCCATTATCGCATTCCGTTTCATAATCATTAAAACCAGGCATATAAACCTTCATGGTAAATACATTTCGTTCAGACAAATCCATTTTATGACTCAATACAGCTTTCACATTACTCCACTCACCATCACCCTTAGAATAAATAGCAATATTTTCAGACTCATTAACAGGTACAGGAGCAAAGTTTTCTATGGTATCAAACCTGTCTATTTCAGAAGTAGACCACTCAATATTTCCATTGCCTTCAAAATCATCCATAATATCCAGTGCTAACAAATCCTTGATTTCTTCTTCAGGCTCTGGTGTTAATTGATCCACAGGTCTGAATCTTGTGAACCAGTAAAAATTTGATTTACTATCCCAAAAAGCCACTTCCAAAAGATCATCGCTTAGTTCCACAATTTGGTATTCGTTAGCTCCAGCATAATAACCAAGAAATCCTCCTCCATTAACAGTTAAAACCCCGTCCAAATAAGAACACACATAATCACCCCCATCAAAAGGCATGATATAATCACTTCCTTCAGGCTCTTCGTTACCCTCGGGCGTACCTAAATCAGAAGCCCAACTGGCATTGGCATACACATAACCATTGGTTAACTGATTTACCACAAGACCCGATTCATTGATAGAAAAAGTAAATCTATCATCGTAAAAATTTCTTTCGGCCTTATCATTTACATTTGCACCGTACCATTCAATAGGGTTATCCAGGGTTGGTCCTAAACCAAAATGCCCTTTAGAATAGGCATCGACCGCCCATACCTGTGAGCCATCTCCTACAAGCTGATCGTAAGGATAACCAGATAAGAATGCCATATTATCCTGATCAGTAACAATATCCTGTTCCAGCTCAACAGTTCCTCCCTGATTAATCACCAATAACTTAACCGTGTAAGTACCTGCAAAAGTGTATTGAGCAATGGCCGTATCATTCATAATTGTCACCCCGTTTCCAAGATCCCACTTAGATGTCACTCCAGCCGTATTATTAACCAGCAGGTATTCATTGATTGTTTCCGTTGGTATTATTTCCCAGTCAATCTGGTCTGCTGTCAAATTAGCTGGTGCACTATATTCATCAGGGCTACAAGATGTCACCGCCAACAACAGCACTATAAAATATACTAAATTTTTCATGCGTTTAATATTTTCATTTGTTGCATGAAAGTCGCCAGTCTTCATCATTTCCCTGTACTTAAACAGTGATGTTATGGCTCGTTTCATGCGTTTATACTTAAATTTTACATGGTCGATTCACACAAAGCGTCTCATCCATCTACATACTTTTACATCAAGTTAGTAACCATCGTTTTGCACCAAAGCATAATTAGATAATGCGATCTCACTGGATGGAATAGGCCAGAAACCTCTTGCTGCAGTATTAACCCCCGAATCATAAATGCCTCCAAGATTAGTCGCCTCAATAGCTCCTGTTAGCACATCCATTCCTTGTCTAAGCAAATCCCAGTAACGAATACCTTCGTAAGCAAACTCCCGCTTTCTCTCCTCAAATATCTGCGCTACACTTACCTCTCCCACAGGAGAATAGGCATCTCCAAAGGCACGAGCTCTTACCCTATTGTAATGTTGCACAGCATTGCCATTTGTACCTATCTTAGCTTCCAATTCTGCAGCCATTAATAAAACATCCGCAAAACGTATGGAGATATAATTTTGGGGAAAATTCAATTCTGGTTGACCAACTTCGGGCACCTGACTTTTTAAGCCAGCATATTTTTTGTTAAAATAACCCGTATGTTGATCACCTATTGAATAATTACCTTCGCCCAACTCCAAGTCGGCATCAATCAAGGTTAAATTCCTTCTTATATCACCATCTTCATAAGAATCATATAGCTGTTGTGTTCCTGTAGCAAAACTCCATGAACTATAATATTCAGAATCATCCGGCGTACCTCTGGGGCCAACAAACACCACCATTTTATTTCCGGTATCATAGGAAACACTAGACCATTGCCAGCTTTCTCCCTGGTTCGAAAACTGAATCTCAAATATACCTTCCACTGAATTTTCTACCCAAGCATCATCCACTTCTGAATGTCCCCAAAGACTGGCAAAATCAATGAGGTCAGCTCCGCTATTGTCAATAATATCGTTTAGATAAGCCAATGCATTAGCACCAGTTACATTACCAGGCATGGTTGAAGTTCCATCACCACTTCCATAAACGCCATCATAGAACAAATAAATTCTGGCTAACAAGGCTTGGGCAGCCCACTCGGTCACCCTACCTTTTTCTGCGTCACTATAAGTAACACCTGCCAAACTATCTTGTGCTGAAATCAAATCTGAAGCAATTTGCGCATATACATCATCAACAGGTGCCTGAGTCTGTACATATTCATCTGGCTCTAATACATGAGTAACCAAAGGAATATTTTCAAACATTCGCACCAAATTTGCATAATAATAAGCCCTCAAAAACAAGACCTCACCAGTATACTCTTTTCTGTGTTCATCAGAAATATCAGCACCATCTAATTTTTCAAGAAACAAGTTCGCCCGATAAATACCGACATAATGATCATCCCAAATTGATTTCCACATTTCTTCTGATGCAGTTGTATTACCTCTATTCACTTTTTTCAAATCAACCCCATCGGTAGAACTGGATCCTCCACCATAACAATCATCTGAAGCAATATCCAGCGTCAGCTGAATAGCACTTCCCCAATTCCTTTGCAATGGTTCGTAAACAGCAACCAATGCCCGATACATATCATCTTCTGTTTGATAAAAGTTTTCATCTGTTTGCCCCGTCACTGATTCCTTTTCAAGGTAGTCTTCACATCCCATCAAAGCAACAGCGAAGAAAAGCATATATATCATTCTTTTCATCTGCTTAAAAATTAGTAAAACTTCATTAGCCAGTACAAATTTCAATCATTCACCTGCGTGTTCAATTAATTGCGCTGGCCAACTTTGTTTCATATCGTTTATAACTTTTATTAATTATTTAGAAAGTAATATTGGCTCCTATTGAAACTACCCTTGCCTGAGGATAAATACCTTGATCAACCCCTGTATAAAATACATTATCGCTATTTCCAATTTCCGGCTCAAAGCCTGAATACTTGGTAAAGGTCAATAAGTTATCGCCAGATACATACAAGCGTATTCTTTCAATATTTACTTTATCCAACACCGACTTAGGCAATGTGAAACCAAGTTGTATATTCTTTAACCTCAAGTAATCAGCATCTTCCACCATGTAATCAGAGAATGTTCCTTGGTTATTATTTACATCGTTCCACACCACTCTAGGTTCTGAATTAGAAGTACCTTCACCCGTCCATCTGTTTAATATAGAGGTCTGATAATTAACATTAGGTAAGTCATAACGACGCGTCGCATTAATCATTTGATTCCCCACAACTCCATACCAAAACATACTAAAGTCGATATTTTTATAAGCCATGTTTAGATTCAGACCAACCGTAAAATCGGGATAAGGATCACCCAAATTAATTCTATCTGAATTGTCAAGCACTCCATCATCATTTTGATCCACATAAATTAAATCACCGGGTTGGGCATTTTCCTGAATCAATACACCGTCTTTACTATGGGCATTAACTTCTGCTTCATTTTGGAAAACACCTGCCGTTTCATAGCCCCAGAAAAATCCAATCGGTTCACCCACTTTAGCAATCGTTAATTGCTCCATTCCTGAAGGTCCAACACTTACATCCCCATACATAATGCCTTCCTCATTATTTATCTTGGTCATTTCATTTTTATTAGCCGATAAATTTAAAGTGGCACCATACGAAAAATCATTGATCTGATCTCTATATCCCAATAACAATTCCACTCCTTTATTCTCAACCGTTCCTCCATTAACAGTAGGAGCATCATTACCAATATAACCAGGAATAGCGGCATCAATCAATAAATCTTTTGTTACCTTATTGTAGTAATCGAAATTCAAAGAAAATTTAGAACCAACCCGTAAATCGAAACCTATATCTGTTTGCTCTGAGGTTTCCCATTTTAAATCAGGATTAGCTATCTTTTCTGGAGCAGATCCTTTTACAGTTAGGCCGTCGTTAAAATTATATTCGTTATTATTAGTAATCAGCGATAAATATGCAAAGTTACCAATGTTCTCATTTCCATTTTGTCCCCAACTGGCTCTAATTTTCAAGAAACTAACAGGCCCCAGTTTATCTTTCAAAAAACTTTCTTCCGAAATAATCCAACCCGTTGAAATTGAAGGAAAAGTAGCATAACGATTGTTTGACCCAAAACGTGATGAACCATCATGACGAACCGTCAAAGAAGCCATATATTTATCACCATAGCTATAGTTTACACGACCAAAATAAGAACGCAAGGCATTTTCTTCAAAACCACCACTTGCCGTTTTACTTTCATCATTACCTGAGTTATCAATATAGGCATAATCCACTCCCTCAATCAACAAATCACTGGCACTACCTGAAAGGTTTTCATAGGTACTGGTCATCAAAGTTGTTCCTGCCAATGCATCCACTTCATGCGCACCGAATACTTTATGATAATTAAGGGTAGTTTCCCAGTTATAAGTATACCAGTTCTTCATATTCTTATCGACTTTCGTACTGGTGTTATTCGTAATTTCACTTAACTCATACAGAGGTTTATAAGTATCTTGCCATTGATATGCATAATCAATCCCTAAAGAAGATCTGACTTTTAAATCTTTTAAAAACTCATATTCAGCATATAAGTTACCCACAATTTTGTCGGTTCTGTACTCATCATGCAAATAATACATATTTGCAACAGGATTCACAATTTCCTGCATATTCCTGATGGGCCAACTAAACGTACCATCTTCATCTCTTACCGATGTAATCGGATCAATATTGATGGCTTGCGCCAAGGGTGAGTTATAAACACTATTGGGATCAACGCCTTGTGATTTAAAACGTGAATATAACATGGAAGACCCGATCTTTAATTTATCATCATATGAAGTATAATCGGCATTGGCTCTAAAATTAATTCGCTCATAACTGGATTTATCCTCTGAAACAATACCTTCCTGCTCAAAGTACGATAAAGCCGATGAGTAAACTACTTTTTGGTTACCTCCACTTAAAGTCAACGTATGACTTTGAATAGGGGCATTATCCCTAAAAATTTCCTTTTGCCAATCTGTACCAGCACCAATACCAGCCACTTCACTATCCTGAATCCAATTCTTAGAGCTACTATCATATCCTGAATTAAGCAAAGACTCATTGATAATCATTTGGTATTCCCGTGCATCCAAGAGATCCATGTTTCTCCAGGCATTTTGCACACCATAATAACCATCATAGGTTAACTTGGCGGCTCCTTCTGATCCTTTTTTGGTGGTAATAATCACAACCCCATTGGCACCTCTGGCACCATAAATAGCAGAAGCAGAAGCATCTTTTAAAACTTCCATACTACCAATGTCGGTAGAAGCAAGATATGAAATGTCACCCACCGGATTACCATCCACAATAAACAAAGGTTGTGAATCACCTGTGGTACCAACACCACGGATATTTACAGAAATGCCAGCTCCCGGCTGACCAGAGTTAGCAGCCACCTGCACCCCAGCTACCTGACCTTGTATGGCTTGCTCAGCACGCTGGATAGGCATCTTCTGAATATCTTCAGATTTAATAGAAGAAATAGCACCAGTAACAGCACTCTTCTTCTGCACACCATAACCAACCACAACTACCTCGTCAAGATCAGAGACCTCGGTCTGCAAAGTTACATTTAAAGTTGTACCATCAATGATATGCTCTTGTGCTTGCATACCTATAAAAGAGAACAGAAGCGTCTCTCCCATATTCGCATTTAGTGAAAACTCACCATCAATAGTAGTAATGGTACCATTGGTTGAACCTTTTACCACTACACTCACTCCGGGAATGGGCATTCCATCTTCCGCAGATGTTACTTTACCTGTAACTGTTGTTTCTTGTGCCCATATAAGGGTTGTACACAATAACAGGAAAATCGTTCCTAATAAATTCTTCATTTGCTTTTTGATTTAGAATTAACTATCGAAAGCAAAAATGAATGCAAATGTTAATATAAGCTAACAAATCACATCACAAAAAACTCATTACAGAAAAATTAAAACCTCACAATAAACTCACACTCAATTACACAAACAACTAATCTACTGGTATTTAAAAAATACAAAATTCACAATTCAGTTCATACAACATTTCACTTTGTATTTTTTAACACTTTGCCTAACAAAACATTTTTTAACACTAAAAACATAAAAAAGACACCTTAGAAAAGAGCATAGTAAATTCAGAGACCAAAAATAGGCAGCACAACCAAGAGAGCATGTACCCATACTTTGGATTAACATTGGAAAAATTAGTTATATTTTTCCAATATATGCAGAAAGATTTTCACCTTGTTCAATACCTAGCTTTTGACGTAGCTTATACCTGTTATTTTCTACTGCCCGCGTGGTAATATTCATCAATGAAGCAATTTCTTTAGACGACATGCCCATCTTTATAAAGGCACTCAATTTTTGTTCTCGCTGTGTTAAATCCGGATGTAAACGAATTAGTTTCTTCAAAAACTCCTCGTGTACCTGTCCAAAATGCATTTCAAACACCTCCCAATTATTCTCATTGGTAATAGCCTTATCTATTTTCCGAATCAGAGCACTCACCTTTTTATCCACATCCCGAAAATC
The DNA here is from genome assembly GCF_000517085.1 of Saccharicrinis fermentans DSM 9555 = JCM 21142. Taxonomy (NCBI): domain Bacteria; kingdom Pseudomonadati; phylum Bacteroidota; class Bacteroidia; order Marinilabiliales; family Marinilabiliaceae; genus Saccharicrinis; species Saccharicrinis fermentans. The sequence goes on from NZ_KI912107.1 coordinate 2,042,426, forward strand.
ATGCACACGCCCCAGTCTCTTTAGTTCTGCCTTTATTTCAGACAGAAGTTCATTTTTCTGTATCAAATTTATTGTAGAGTTAGCCAGTTCTTTTTCCTTAAAAACCATTTCACTCTTCAACCTTTCGTTTCGCATTTTAATCATTTCCTTTTCCGATAGCAAAGCCGCATTTTTAAATTGCTCTTCCTTCGCCTTAAATCGCTCTAGCTGTTTCTCCTTTTCTTTTTTCTTACTTAACTCAACTCTTCGGTTAACCACAACAAACAAGACAAGCATAATGAGTATAATAAAAAACAGATACCCCACCTTTGCATAAATAGTTCTATACCAGGGTGGTAACACTTCAAAACTAAACTTCATAGGTTCAGCCTCCACCCCATAACTATTCAATGCTTTAACCTCAAACGTATACACTCCTTCATATAAGTTTGAAAATGATCGGACGCGTGTACCACTCCACTTAGAATATCCATCATCTAAACCTTGCAAGTAGGTAGCATACAATATCTCGCTCCCTTCCATAAACGAAGCGGAATAACTTATCTCAAAAGAGTTATTTTTAAAAGCAAACTGCGGTACAATTTTTTGCTCCTCACGCCCTTCCTCGAAATGATTCATAGCATAAACAACCGAGTCCGAAAGCGCTTTAAATGATCTGATATGGACTTTAAATGGCTTTTGGTAGTTTTTCACCACCTTTGACGAATAATGGGCGAAACCATCCTCCACCCCAAAAAGCGCATTTTCTTTGTCTAAAACAAAAACATATTCAAATCCACTCACCAGCTTACGTTCCAACGAAATAAAGGGATAATCAATTTTCTTATATGTTCCATCTTCTAAATACCGCAATACTCCAACACTATAATCGTGAAAGTACCAGATATTCTTGAACTTATCTTCTTTTAAATAGTTAGGAAAATGTTTATCTCTGAAATAAGCATTATAACTACTATCCCGAGTAAATGAATGCCCTTCCGCAGGCAAAACATAAACTCCATCCTTTCCAGAAAACACACAACTCCCATTAATTTTCGACAAAACCAGGTCAGATACATTCTGAGGAAAATCATCCTTTTCAAAAGCCTGCACCTGCACAACCGTCGTATAATCCTTACTAAACCGTAACCTATACACTCCCTTATACCCATGAGAAACCCACAAATTACCCTGAGCATCCCATTCAATAAACCTGGAAGATTCATCAAAACCACGAATTCGGCTTTTATAATGCCAGTTTCGTCCAATTTTCTCGAACAAACACAATCCATTATAGGTACCGGAAATGATCAAATTCGGATTTCCTTCTACCTTTTTAAAATTCCACACACCATTCACCCCATCCGTAGTCAACCGCCGAATCCTGTCACCTACAATTTCAAAAGCACCAAGATTATGTCCACACAACAAAACATCCTCCTCCGCATAAAGCGCCCACACCTGACCATCCGACCCGTTCAGCTTTTTAAAATCAGCCCTATTCTTCAAGGGATCAAAGAAAACATCCTCTGGTATTTTGTACAAACCTTGATTCGTTCCAAAATAATAGTATCCATTGTACTTCTCTGCACAATAGCCCGTTCCCACATTATAATAGCCTTGCAAAAAAGTAACACTCGAATTAAAATTAACACGAACTATACCATTATCCAAACCACCCCATATATTTCCTTCCCGATCATACGATACGCTTAAAACCGTATTGTTTTTAAGCCCCTTATCTTTATCAATCTGCATCACAACATCTCCACTGAGCGAAGTAATAACCAGTCCTCCTTGAATAGTGCCAAAGACCAAGAAATCGTTCAAATATTTTATCCCGCAAAAAATATTAGTTTGCTGTAAAAAGGAATCCGCATCCACATTCCATTTTTCAATACCTTGCATATCCCATATAAACAAACCATTTTTCATGGTCGCAATAACTATTTTATCCTCGGCTAAAGGTAACATAGACACGATTTCCGAATTTATCATTTTTTTACCTCCCGAAACAGGAAAAACATTTTGTCCCCTCAACTCCATCAAACCCTTTTTTTTATCCTGCACCAACAACAATCCATTTACCATATACGAAGAAATGAATCTGGAAGAAGATCGTATCACACCAACCAACTCATCGTCTTTAAATAAGCACAAACCCTTTGGTGACCTAAAAACAACCATATTATCCCAGGAATAAATATCCCAGAATTCGCCCATCTCACTTAATTCTGGATAATGTGCATACGAAGTATACCTTAAATTTTGAAGTGAATCGTATTCGTAATACCCTAATTCATTAAAAGAACCTATATATATCCTTTTGCCTAACACTTTAACACTTCTAATAATTCCAAAGTTTTTATCATTTAACAAACTCCAATTTACGCCATCAAATTCCAACAATCCATCATTATTGGCAAAATAAATAAAACCTGATTCAGCCTGTGATATATCCCAATTTTGGGTAGCTCCATTATATTCTCGCCTATCAAAATACTCAAGCTCGGGAATACCAATCTTGTTCATCTGGGCGCCAGCTTCAATGGCAAAAACAAAGAGAAGAAACGCAACAATATGGATATATATGATTCTCATTAAAACATGTATTTATCTAAAAACTACAAAATACTAAACTGACAAAATGCCATACTTCAACATCAAAAGTAACATTGGTTTACTTTTTGTGACTTCACAAAAATAACATATACTGTTATTCAAATACAAAGCAATTGCTTTAATATGTCTAAATTTGAATCAGAAAATTTAATAAAGGACTAGAATGGACATTTCAAACATCAAGATACAACAAGATACAATAGAAAGCGCACTTGCCCAAAAAAGAGTCAAAGACGCTTTGTCTGTGCTTGGCGCATTAATGAAAACACATCCTGAAGGCTATTTACTGGATCAACACTACAACCTGGAACTAACATACAAAAGTATGCTCAGGTACACAATGGAAGGAGTAAACGACCCTGAACGCTCAAAGGTTTATGACAATATCTTGAGAACATGTTACACCTTATCTGATCAACTTTTTTCTTCCATCAACTACACACATTCCAGCGGCATCTTTTACGAAACAAAAAGGAATTTATTCGCAAAAGAATCGAAGGATTTAAAAGAGTTGATTCATTTACTTTACGGCGAGCTTACTCAACAAAAAATAGCAGATCAAGCTGGTCTTCAAAGCAGTTCAAACAACGAAACGGCCATTCTCATATTTAATAAATTATGGGTAACAGAAAAGTTATCCAATGAAGAAATAGACGACCTAAGACAGCTAATACGTGACACCTCTGTCCACTATAGCTACCGAAGTATTTTTATTTCGGCCCTAACCATGGGACTGCTACAAGAATTTAGCTTAGATAAAACGCTCTTATTGTTCGATTTTATAGATCATCCCGAGAACGAACTAAAACAAAGAGCCATCACAGGACTGATACTAAACCTTTACAAATATGACAACAGACTAAAGTATTTTCCGGAGATATCAGCCAGAATAAAGTTAATAGAAGGTAACGAAAACTTAATTAATAATTTTATTACCATCATCACCCAGTTAATTCGGACCAGAGAAACAGAAAAGATATCAAAAAAACTAACAGATGAGATTATTCCTGAGGTAGTTAAAATGCAGCCTAACCTAAGAAATAAATTAGGTTTAGAAAATATGCTAGGAGAGAAATTCAACGAAGGAGAAAATCCAGAATGGGAAGATTTCTTCAAAGATTCGCCAGAGTTGATGAACAAACTAGAAGAGCTCACCGAATTGCAAATGGAAGGTGCCGATGTATTTTTAAATACCTTTAAAATGTTAAAACACTTTAGCTTCTTTAACGGCATCAGTAACTGGCTCATTCCTTTTTATCTCGAAAACGAAGAATTAAAAGCAACACTAAAGGACGATTCAAATATATTTGCATCAAAGGCTATTCAAAACAGTCTGGCCAATTCCGGTTTCCTTTGTAATTCCGACAAGTATTCATTGTTTTTGAGCATTCCGCACATGCCGTCATTTCAAAAAGATATGATGGGAAATATGTTAGAACAACAGCTGGAACAAATGGATGAAATAGAGAAAGATGAAAAGTTGGTAAAAGCCGGAAAAGAAAGCTCTATCATATCAAACAGGTACATTCAGGATCTTTATCGTTTTTACAAGCTACACCCCCAACACGGTCAGTTTGAAGACGTATTTTCCTGGAGAATGGATTTTTATAATAAATGTTTTTTTAAACAATTAACAGATGGCATTCATGAGTTAAGACAGATTGCAGAATTCTTCTTCAAAAAAGAATATTACCAAGAAGCCTCCGAAGCCTTTTATTTAATAGCACAACAGAGTATCGATAACATTGAAGTTATTCAAAAATTAGCTTATTGTTATCAACAATTAGAAACATACAATGAAGCACTAAATAACTACTTAAAGGCAGATATATTAAAACCAGAACAACTCTGGACAACAAAAAAAATTGCTTTAATGTATAAACTGTTAAAAAAACCACAGAAGGCGTTGGAGTATTATCGCATCGCAGAAAGGCTTAAACCTGAGGATTTGCACACCCAGGCTTCAATAGGTAACTGCCACCTCGACCTAAAAGATTATTCTCAAGCCCTCAAATACTATTTTAAAGTAGAATATCTTGACCAGAAAAACACTAAGATATGGCGTCCTATTGCATGGTGCTCTTTTGTAACCGGAAACTATGACCAAGCCGAGAAATATTACCAAAAACTACTCGCTACAAACTCCAGGACCTACGATTTAGTGAATATAGGACATGTACTATGGTGCAAAAACAATCGTAAAGAGGCTTTAAAATATTACCAAAAGTCCATCTTACAAATGAAAAATAAAGATGTTTTTTTTGATACATTCAAGGAAGACATACCTGTTCTTCAGAAAAATGGCATTGCCAAAGAAGATATACCAATGATGTTAGACCAATTAAAATATTTACTGGAAGAATAAGTCCGAGAACAACATGGCAAAAAAGAATATTGATTCAGAATTATATAGCTACGGTATCTATTCCAGCTGGGATCGTAGCTCCAAAGAACTACCAAAGCTAAAAAAAATCACGGATGAGATACCATTACAACTGGATATTGAATTCGGATATGTCATACGATTACGCGGAGCAAAAGGCAAACGGATACAATATAAAATTGACCATCCACCTTTTCTTGACGAACAAGGATCACCTGCGGAACCATTTACAGGTGAATACTTTGTCAACTCAAACGATTATGAATTCTTTCTCGGCGATACCATTTGGGAACCCATTCATAACAAAAAAGGAGAATGGACATTGACCACCTGGCTAGACGGAAAAGTGCTGTATAAAAAATCCTTGTACGTAAAAGGAGTCTAATACTCCATTAATTCAATACCACGGTAATTAAGAAAAAAGTAAATCCCAATAGCGCAATAACCAATAATACTTCAATTACAAAAAACCAAAATATTTTCCGCTTCAACCTTATGGTATTATCCTGCGTTTTCCCAAACATGTCCTTAAACTTTAGTTTCATAAATCCGAAAATTACTCTCTTTTATTATTTTAGGTAAGTCAATTATGTATGCATGCTTTTTATTTAATCATACACTCATATTGTTAAGTAATAACTTGACTTTTCCAGTACACACTCCACTAAACTTTGTGCCCTTTTAGTGAAGCAAACTTTTTAAAACTATTAAAAAAAGAAACGCTTTACAAGTTAAAAAAACTTAATGATACATATACACACTATTTTTGGACGATTTGCATATACTTGGAGAAATAAAAATGAAATTCACCCCCCATATAAATGTTTTTTTTACCCCCGGTCTAAACTGCATCATCTTTCCAAATGCATGCCTTCCAACAGCTATTTCATGCAATTTCAAAACCGATAGCATCAAGAACTCTCAATTCTAAAGGTCATTTTATTTAACAATACTACTTTATTCCATATAAAAAAAGATATTCTTTGGGAAACTATCTCCTTATTAAAAATTATTGAATATAGGTTTTTATAAATGTAACCTTCTATGTTTTTCTAGCATAAGTTTTCAAGTTTAAACTGTAGATAATGACTGCAAGAAAACTACTGTTTTTTTTGTCTTTGATAAGAAAGCTTCAAAGACAAGGCTTTCGATATTTTTAAAACCAAGGAGTTTACTGATTGTTGTGTGTTTAAATGGGGATTATTCATTCATTAGAAATTGTTTAATCAGGGTATTGCTAAATTGTAAGCTCTCTTAACTTACTTAAATTGGTGCTTAAGATTGAATGTTATGTTTTACAAAGTGAGAGAAATAGCAACAATCATCAACAAACAGAAATAAAAAATGATACAATTGCTAAAAGAACATCCCTATAGCAACAGGAAACTTCTTTGTTTTCAACAAGAAGTCTATAAAATGCAGCATTACTATTCTCTCAAATAGAACACTAATTGACCACCCACAGAACCAATACACCAATCACAATAACACATTGAAAAAATAGAATCAGATTGGGAAATTCCCATTTGCCAATGCCATATCTTGACACAACCAAAGAAGATAATTTGTTCATAATAATAAAGTAGTATGGTTTCCAATGCAAAGATTGTTATAATAAATAAGTTTTTCGATTAAAATATTATTCACTTAATGAAACCTATGCTTTTTCAAACGAAACACCTATTTTTACAAATAAAACATAGAAACGTGATATTTTTAGATATATTTTTATTTAATTTATCATACCGATTTTTTGAATATATTATTTGTAAATTCATATGCTGAAGGCTGTAATTATAGACGATGAGATTTCTGCAAGATTAAGTATTGAAAAGATATTACAAATGTACCTCCATGACGTTATTGAAGTAGTAGCTTCGGGGGATAATTTAACAGATGCAATTTCATTTATCAAACAATATTCACCGGATATTGTATTTTTAGACATAACAATGCCCCATCAGTCAGGGCTCGATCTCTTTAACTACTTTGATACTATTAGTTTTGATGTGATTTTTATTACCGCGCATCAACAATATGCGGTGGATGCTGTTGGACTAGGTGCGTCGGGTTACTTATTAAAACCCATTAAACCTAAACAAATTGTAGATGCCGTTTTAAAAATTAATTTAAAGAAAAATAGCACCTCCCCTTCACAATCACAAAACAACGACGCAGCATACAACACATGTAAACTCCTGGTCAACCACCAAAAAGGTGTTCATATAGTATCATACAATGAAATAAAAGCCATTGTTGCGGACGGAAATTATTGTAAAATATTTAAAACATCCGGAGACCCATTATACGTATCCAGAACCATTGGAAGCATTGAAGAAAATTTACCTCAAAATCATTTTTTTAGAACACATAGATCCTGCATTGTAAACTTAAACTATATTACCGAAATTGACAAAGAGAAAAACCTGATACTATTATCTAATATAGAAACCCCTTTGGCCTCGGCCAATTTAAAACCGTTGATCGAAGAACTATCTAAACTTGCCAATAATCACATTTAAGATTATAACATTCCATTATCAATCATTAGAATAATATGCTCAATCATAGCATCATCTCCCTGTGCATCGAATTCGGATTTTAAATTTGATCCGAATATTCGAGCCACGGATTGCCACATAAAGGCAGAAAACCCACCTTTCAAATCTTTAATTAACTGATAACTGGTATCACCTGTTTCCCTGTCGATTAATTTTATCAACATTCTACCCTGGGAATAGGTTAACTTCTTTAAAGGTTGCTCAAATTCATTAAACAACTCTTTTTCAGAATGTTTTATAAATTCCTTTCGCTTCTTCTTACCCTTAATAGTATCAAGCGAAACCGATATTTCATTCAATCGTTTTTGAGCCAATCGTGCGTAGGGTAGTGTCTTTTTTATATTTACCACCATACGGTTATAGCGGTAGCGCTGACGTTTATTTTTGAATTTCCAAGGAGGAACTACCTTTATCTCCCCAATATCAACATGAGGCAAGGTATCTCCATCAATCAGTTTTTTATCTACATAATTGACAACAGCCTTAATAGAATCTTGCGATTGCCCATAAAGCTGCGAAACAGTGACAAATAACAAAAACAATATAATATGACGAATAATATACATATCCTGCAACGTGTATTTGAATAACGTAATCATTTAATATCGGTTGCATTTGTAAAGTCTTTTTTTTTAAACACCAGCATTTCATAAAAAAACCGGCCTTATCAAACTCGGATGATGCATTAGAACTTCGTCGTAAGAATTAAAAGTACAATCAATCCAGAACTTGTTGAAATGAAACATAGCACCGCAATGGTGAATTAAAACAAATCAACTTACATCCTGATTGACAATAACTTAAATTCGCAATTGCTTTTCTAATGCATTTTCCGACTTAAAGACCGGTTAAAATATCAATATAGTAATACTACTCCCTACTACTATACATTAAATCTAAAATGCATAATATCTCCATCCTGCACCACATATTCTTTTCCTTCAATACTCATCTTACCGGCTTCCTTACAACCTAACTCCGATTTATATTGTACAAAATCACTGTATTTGATTACTTCGGCTCGAATAAAACCTTTTTCAAAGTCAGAGTGAATAACACCCGCAGCCTGCGGTGCAACTGCGCCTTTAGGATAGGTCCATGCACGCACTTCTTTCACACCCGCAGTAAAATATGTTTCTAAATTCAACAGTCTGTATGCAGAGCGGATTAACTTGGCAACGCCCGATTCCTTCAGACCTATATCTTCCAGAAACATTTGACGCTCTTCATAAGAATCCAACTCTGCAATATCGGCTTCTGTCTGCGCCGCAATAATTAACACTTCTGCATTTTCATCAGCAACTGCATTTTTAACGGCATCAACATAACTATTACCATCAATAACCGATGCCTCGTCAACATTGCACACATAAAGAATAGGTTTATTTGTCAATAACCATAGATCATGAGCTACTTTCTCCTGCGTATCTGTCAGCTCTACAGAACGAGCGGACTTACCTGATTCCAGTGCTTCTTTATATAAATAAAGCACTTCTACCAACTTCTTCATTTCAGGATCCTTGGAAGATTTGGCTGCTTTTTCCGACTTCTGTAGCCTGGCTTCAACCGTTTCCAAATCCTTTAACTGAAGCTCCATATCAATCACTTCCTTATCGCGAACAGGATCTACAGAACCATCCACATGGGTAATATTATCGTTATCGAAACAACGTAAAACATGAATGATAGCATCTGTCTCACGTATGTTGGACAAGAATTTATTACCTAAACCTTCGCCCTTGCTTGCGCCTTTCACTAATCCCGCAATATCAACAATCTCAACGGTTGCAGGCAACACCCTTTGTGGCTGAACTAATTCTTCCAATTTAACCAACCGCTCATCGGGTACAGTAATAACCCCAACGTTCGGTTCTATGGTACAAAAAGGAAAGTTAGCCGACTGCGCTTTAGCATTCGATAGACAATTAAACAAGGTTGATTTACCTACATTGGGTAAACCTACGATTCCACATTGTAATCCCATTTTTATATTAATTTCAGTGTCACTGTTGTCAAAAAAAATTTGTGCAAAAGTACATCAAATTTTTGGGTTGATAAAATTAGACCGCACTATATCCTTATTCAAAAGACAAAAGAGACAGAAACAAAGAAACACAAACTCGCTACACTCAAACTAATTTATTGTTAAAAATATTATTCAAACCAAACTTAAAAAATAAGTTACAAAATAGTAGAGTGAAATTCATCGAATTCTCCCTGATTCAAAAATTCAAGGGCGGCTTCCATCTCCTTATACATAATTTTATCCTCCTTCACAAAAGGCACATACGCTCTAAAAGCGGCTAAAAAACCCTCCAGATAAGGTGAAGTTTTCATCGGCCTTCTGAATTCAATAGCCTGAGCTGCATTTAATAACTCCACAGCCAACACACGTTCTACATTAATAGCAATCTTAAGCGCCTTTGTGGCCGCATTACCTCCCATACTCACATGGTCTTCTTGTTCATTCGATGACGGTATGGAGTCCACCGACGAAGGAGTAGCCATTTGTTTATTTAAACTTACAATGGATGCCGCTGCATACTGAGGAATCATAAATCCAGAATTCAATCCTGGATTGGCCACTAAAAACTCGGGCAAGTCTCTTTCTCCGGATATCAGGCGATAAGTTCTTCGCTCCGAAATACTGCCTATTTCAGCCATGGCAATACTTAAGAAATCCAAGGCTAAAGCCAATGGTTCACCATGAAAGTTACCTCCTGACAAAATCATTTCCTCATCAGGAAAGACTATTGGATTATCGGTCACTGAATTAATTTCGGTATAGACAACACCAGCCACGTAATTGATAGCGTCTTTAATAGCACCGTGCACCTGAGGAACACAACGAAATGAATAAGGATCTTGAACTTGCTTATTGGCCTGATTTAATATTTCACTGCCCTGCAATAAGGCAGTGATATTTTTGGCCGTTTCCAATTGGCCGGGATGAGGTCTAAGTACATGTAGTTGTTCTTTAAAGGGATCTATCCTGCCATTAAAAGCATCAATAGATAAGGCTGCAATAATATCGGCATACTTCGAAAGACGGAAAGTTTTTAATAAGGTATAGACAGCATGAGCGCTCATAAACTGCGTACCATTGAGTAATGCCAATCCTTCTTTTGCCTCCAGTGTAATTGGCTTCCATCCTTGCATCTTTAACATTTGAGCAGCACTCATAGTTTTCCCTTTGAAAAAAACCTCACCATAACCTATCAATGGCAAAAAAAGATGTGCCAGTGGAGCTAAATCTCCCGATGCCCCAAGCGATCCCTGTTCCAATACCACCGGATAAATTTGATGATTGTAGAAATCCAGAATTCGCTGTACTGTTTGAAGCTGAACACCAGACTTCCCCATACTTAATGCATGTGCTTTTAACAAAAGCATTGATCGCACCACTTCACGAGGTATTTCATTCCCGGCTCCACAAGCATGACTGATCAATAAGTTTTTCTGCAATTTACTCAAATCCTTTTTTGAGATGGGTTTATTGTGCAAAGCTCCAAACCCGGTATTGATACCATATACCGGACCATCATGCTTATCTAAATAGTCATCTAAAAAATTCTTGCATGATTGAATAAGTTCTTTGGACTCCTCCGAAAGCTCAACCACAATATTCTGGTGCAGTAGCTCGTCTATCTTTTCAAATGTCAGAGGTTGAGGTGTTATATAATGCTTATTTTCCATTTTCTTTGATTTTTTGAATAACAAATACTAATCTATCCAACAAGGAATAATACAATCAAAAAAATGAAATCATGGAAAGCGGATATCACCTCCAAAAGAAATAAGATGATGACGAATATTTTTAAGTATTCTACCCATAATAAGCACGAGTCAAACATTTAAGACTCGTGCAAACTAAGTAAAATACTTCATTTAGGCGATGACATTAATCACCTCTTCCACAGTCAGTAATTGCTGTTCGCCTGTGGTCATATTTTTCAAGGTAAGTTTTCCTTGGTTCATCTCATCTTCACCTGCCATAGCCACAAATGCAATAGCCTTTTTGTTGGCATAAGTCATCTGTTTCTTCATTTTGGCTGCATCAGGATATAACTCCGCATTGATGCCGGCCTTACGAATTTTTTGCAAGTTTTTTAATGAATACAAGGCTTCTTTTTCTCCAAAATTCACAAATAATAACTGGGTTGAAACAATAGATTCTTTAGGATAAAGATCCAACTGATTCATAACATCATAAATACGATCTGCTCCAAAAGAAATACCCACACCAGAAACATCTTTTAAGCCAAAGATACCTGTCAAATCATCATATCTACCTCCACCAGTGATACTGCCAATCTGCACATCCAAGGCTTTCACTTCGAAGATAGCTCCGGTATAATAATTTAAACCCCTGGCCAAGGTCAAATCTAGCTCTACCTCCGTGGATATATCCAAAGAAGCCAGGTATGCAAAAACAGTTTCTATTTCTTCAACACCTTTTAAACCAACTTCGGAATGCGCAAATACAGTTTTTAGGGTAGCTATTTTTTCTTGATTTGTTCCCGTTAAATTGATGATTGGTTGCAATTGATCTACAGCTTCACGAGGCAATCCTTTCTGTTCCAACTCCTCATTAACCTTCTCAATACCAATCTTATCCAACTTATCAATAGCCACAGTAATATCTACGATTTTATCCGCTGCTCCAATAATCTCGGCAATACCACTTAATATCTTACGGTTATTCATCTTAACCAACACCTGAATATTTAAAGCCTGATACACATCATCCACAATTTGTATCAGCTCCACCTCATTCATTAAGGAATTTGATCCCACAACATCTACATCGCACTGAAAAAACTCCCTATAGCGTCCTTTCTGTGGTCTATCCGCCCTCCAAACTGGTTGAATTTGATATCGCTTAAACGGAAAGGTAATCTCATTCTGGTGCTGCACTACAAAACGTGCGAAAGGCACCGTTAAATCATAACGAAGTCCTTTCTCCGATATTTGAGAGGTGATCTTTACCGAGTTTTTTTCGCTTAAAGAATGTGGGTCAGCCTTGGCTAAAAAATCACCTGAATTCAGTATCTTAAAAAGAAGCTTATCTCCTTCCTCACCATATTTTCCCATGAGGGTGGATAAATTCTCCATTGCTGGTGTCTCAATGGCCTGGTAACCATATTTTAAAAATACCGATTTAATGGTATCAAAAATAAAATTTCTTTTTGCCATTTCAACCGGTGAAAAATCTCTTGTTCCTTTTGGTATAGTGGGTTTTTGAGCCATCTTGTAATTATTTTTTTTATTGAGACGCAAAGTTATTTAATTATTTTAAACTTATATCAGTTCCGATTATAAAACAAATAGACACCGCCCCAATAGCTGCAAAAATACACCTAGTTGGCATGAATCAAATATATTCGTCTAAGAAAAGGAATAACAAACAAACAAAAACATAAAGTTCACCACTTAAACAAAACCAATCAGAAGTTTTAAGGTAAAAACATATAACCGATAGAAGAATTGAACAGATCCTGCATCTCTGTACAGAAAATTAACGAAGGGATAGATGAACACAGTTAGAATACTGATTATTGGAAACGACGTAATTAACTTACAAATAATAAAAAGACAGCTACTTGACTTTGATGAGGAATGGTTAATCATCAACAAGTCCTGCGACGATGCAATTCCGGAATTAAACCATACCTACTATAGCTTAATTTTAATAGACTGTGAGGAGCCTTCTGCCGAACTATTGGAAAAAATTCATTTTATTAAAAGATCCAACAAAAACTGGGATACACCCGTCTTAGTTAGCCTTCAAAATACAGAGCCAACAATTATAAAAAAACTATTAATTGCCGGCGCTTTAGATTTCATCCAAAAGCCATTTAAGAATGTTGAGCTATTTGCACGTGTACGTACTGCACTCACCTTATCTAGCTCCATTAAGAAACTAGAGAAACAAGCGCGTGTTATAAGCGAAGGCCAAAACAAAATACAGGAAATCGTATCTGGTCTACTTCCCAACGAAATAGTAACCGAACTCACTCTTTTTGGAGAATCAAAACCAAAAAAATACAGAGAGGCCTCTGTTTTATTTATTGACATGGTGGACTTTACAAAGAAATCAACTAAACTATCTCCCAAGATATTAATTGATGAGTTATCGCAAATATTCTCTTCTTTTGACCAAATCATTAAGAAAAATAATTGTACCCGTATTAAAACGATGGGCGATGGCTATCTGGCCGTTTCAGGGATCCCAACCCCCAACAAAAATCATGCTGAGAACCTCATAATGGCCGCCATAGACATTCGTGATTATTTAATAGAGCGAAACATAGAAAATCCGGTTAAATGGGATGCCAAAATTGGTATTAACTCCGGTGAAGTAATTGGGAGTATACTTGGCACAAACAACTGTTTGTTTGATGTTTTTGGCGACACGGTCAATGTGGCTTCGAGAATGGAAAAGAAATGCGATCCCAACCAAATTAATGTAGGCATCAAAACATATATGCTTACGCGCGATAAATATAGGTTTATTGAGCGCTTACCTAATCAGGTAAAAGGCATTGGGATAAAAAAAATGTATTACTTAAAATCAAAGGTTCAACCAAATAGTTTACATCCCAATACAACTGCGCCTCCCATTAAATTCTCATTTAAATCAGAGATAGCGACAAATCGCTAAATCTGATACAACTTCTCAAACATTTGGGCACACCTGATCATACTTCTCATAGGCATTGGTTATGCTGTTCAGCAAAAAAACTCATAAAAATGGCCATACTTAAAAAGTACAGCCATCATAAAATATAAGACGATAAATTTATTCCATCAATTTTCTATATCTGATTCTTTTGGGCGTTACATCACCCAATCTTCGTTTTTTATTTTCTTCGTACTCACTAAACGAACCTTCAAAAAAGTAAACCCCTGAATCTCCTTCAAATGCCAGTATGTGAGTAGCAATTCTATCCAAAAACCACCTGTCGTGTGAAATTACCACAGCACATCCTGCAAAATCATCCAAACCTTCTTCCAGCGCTCTTAAAGTATTCACATCAATATCATTGGTAGGCTCATCCAACAGCAATACATTGGCTTCTTCCTTTAATGTCATGGCAAGATGTAAGCGATTTCTCTCACCTCCGGAAAGCACTTTACACTTTTTCTCCTGATCACCGCCTGCAAAATTAAATCGGCTGATATAAGCCCTGGCATTAAGCTCACGCCCCCCCACTTTGATGGTTTCCTGACCATCCGCAATCACCTGAAAGATACTTTTTTCTGGATCAATGGCTTCGTGCGTTTGATCTACATAAGCTATTTTAACGGTTTCTCCTACTTCAAAGCTTCCTTTATCAACCCTCTCCTTACCCATAATCATTCTAAAGAGGGTTGTTTTACCTGCTCCATTGGGTCCAATTACTCCAACAATACCGTTTTTAGGAAGTACAAAATCTAAATTATCAAACAACAACTTATCATCAAACCCTTTGGCTACCTGGTGTGCCTCAATCACTTTATCCCCAAGTCTGGGTCCGTTCGGAATAAAGATCTCCAGCTTCTCCTCCTTCTCCTTTACGCCTTCATCCATCAATTTATCGTAAGCCGACAGACGAGCTTTAGACTTAGCATGTCGTGCTTTGGGAGCCATCCTAACCCAGTCCAATTCTCTTTCAAGCGTTTTTCTTCTCTTAGAAGCAGTCTTTTCTTCCTGCGCCATACGATTGGTTTTCTGCTCCAACCATGAAGAATAGTTACCTTTCCAAGGAATACCTTCTCCCCGATCCAATTCCAATATCCATCCGGCCACATTATCTAGAAAATAACGGTCGTGGGTAATTGAAATAACAGTTCCCTTATATTGTTGTAGGTGCAACTCCAGCCACTGAACAGATTCTGCATCCAAATGGTTAGTAGGCTCATCCAACAGCAACACATCGGGCTCTTTCAATAACAAACGACACAGAGCTACCCGTCTTCTTTCACCACCGGAGAGGAACTTCACCTGTTTATCTTCTTCCGGACAACGCAGTGCATCCATAGCTCTTTCAAGCTTGGTATCCAGATTCCATGCATCATATTGATCTATCTTCTCCTGTAAAATCGTTTGCTCCTTCATTAAAGCCTCCATCTTATCAGGGTCTTCCAACACTTCAGGATCGGCAAATTTTTCATTTACCTGATTGTAAGCGTTTAATACGTCAACTACTTCCTGAACACCTTCTTCCACCACCTGCTTCACGGTTTTCTCATCGTCTAACACAGGCTCTTGCTCCAGATAACCCACAGAGAAACCTTGCGAAGAAACCACTTCTCCTTGATAGTCCTGGTCAATGCCGGCTATAATTTTCATCAACGTTGACTTACCCGAGCCATTTAAACCAATGATACCGATTTTAGCACCATAAAAAAAGGAAAGGTAAATATTATTTAATATTTTTTTTTGGGGTGGTACCACTTTACTGACCCCAACCATTGAAAAAATAATCTTTTTATCGTCAGACATAATTGCTTTGATATGTTGTTATTTATATTGATCGCCAAATTTATCACAAATAAGTTTCATAAGGAAACAATCATATAAAAACCCTGCTGACAATAGCCAACAGGGTTTTATATGATTATACCGGTAAAAACTACTTCTTACCCATTGCTTTAAAGTCCTTTAACAGCAATCCATCGCGGTTTTTCAGGTTTACCATGTGCCAGTCGAAATAATAAAATTGCGAATCGGCTGCACCAATGATAATCTTATAACAACGCGCTTTATAACGTGTACCTTCAGGCCCTACCTTATGTAAAAAAACCACATCCGGATCTTTATCCTGAATGGCTTTGGTAACTTCTTCTTGCGTAACAATTTCAACGGTATACGGATATACCTTTTGGATTTTAGAAATAGTATTGGCATCCGGAGCCAAATCCTCTTTAACAACCAGTAATTTTTTATTACTCAAACTTTTTATGTTTTTGTTGTAATATTTAAACATATTTCTACTGATTATTTTAGGATCCTTATTCACTAATTTTACATGATCCTGGATAAAACGGATAAATCCTTCCATTTTATAGGCATAGCTATCATCTTCTACCCTCAGGTAAGATAGAGGAATCGAACACAAATCGGGCATGTCAGTAATAGAGTACACATCTTTACCCATCAACAAACTTACAAAAGTATACCTGGCCTTGGTCTTGTCTCTATCGAAGGTTACCGTTGATGTAACAATAAACGAATAAGACGCATCTCTACGTTTTTCTTCAAACTCCGACTGTGAAATAAACTCGTAATCTGTAAGATTCCAGACACTGGGCATCACTTTTTTAATCATAAAGTTAAAATCAGACATGGGATTTTCATCCATCACAACCAGGGTTTTGGTTTTTAAAAAATCCTTGTAGTCCTGAGGTACAGGTAAATGATCCTGTGCACCAACAGAAGTAAGCACAAACATCAATAATAGGTTAAAAACAATTTTCTTCATCGTAAAAATATTTATTCATTAATTTTTAACAGCCATATGGAACTGTTCCCATAAATCTGATCATCCTCGTCTATGATCCAACAACTTGTTACCCAACGAAGGAATACAAGCGACCATTACGATTTGATATTTTAATGCCCTTTTTACACGGCACAATGATTTTGCTACCTTTATAACGAGCAAAATCTATTATTGTTACCTTCTATCCGCCAAGACAAAAATAATTATACGAAACTGGCACGGGCAGTGCAAATAATTAAACACACAAATAAATGATTAAAATCTGCACAGATCAGTAAAGTCTCACTAAGTTCCAAACATATAAATTCAACATAATTACACACTCAACCACATTCATCAAGACTGATAAATTTTGATTTTCTTATTTGGTAATGCTTTTTTATAATATCTTTATCATTCGTTTGATTAAATTAAATCTGATTTATTCAATAATTGTAGTAATAAGAATCTAAAAACAAAGATGTTTAGATTCGTAATAGATAATTTATATAAGTCAGGTTAAGATAATACAACAACATTTCATTGATAGAAATAAGTCATTCAAATTATTTCGTTACATTTGGATCATTGCCTTATAGACATTAAAAACATGAAGTTCATTAACAAATTCTTATTACTATTTTCATTCGACCAGGACGAAGAACTGGAAGTAGAAACCAAAACAACGTTGCTTTTAACCAATGTTTTAAATTTCTTTCTTTTTGTCATTATCTTTATTGAGGGTATTGTATCTCTTTTAGAAGAGAGCCTATTCTTTGCCGGTCCCTTACTATTTTTAAGCGTTCTATTTGCGTTTAATTACCTGTACATGGGAAGGAGACCCAACACCCTTTATTACAAAGAGATATTATTTACATTTGTTATTTTAACCTTTCTCTTTTTCACCATCTTCGGAGGATCCACAGGGGTAAATATTTTTTGGATAGGTTCTTTTCCTTTTATAGCCATTAATTTATTTGGCCGAAATAAAGGAGCCATAGCCTCTCTGGCGTTATTTGCATTTGTATTATTAGACTTCTTGGTATTAAGCACCTATATTCCCAAAGCTCAAACGTATAGCTTAAACATTGAAATTTTCGCATCCATATTTTTTATTTTTTCATTTGTTATTGCCTATACACTTAAATTTATCTTTGCTGAAGTCATGCTTACGAAAGAGCGTGCGATGATCAACTCTCAAAATTCCAAGACCTCACAAGAGGAGCAAATATCTAATCTATCCAGACAAATTCGAACCCCCTTAAGTAATATTACGGGCATCCTAGATATCTTAGGAAAAACCGAACTAACGGATGACCAACGAGATTACATCAACACCATCCATGCTTCAGCAAACAATATGGTAAACGTAGTGTCCAACATGGTTTCTACACAAAAAACAGGACTCAACCCTATACCGGAAGAAAAAATCAGTTTTAACCTTTATTCTACGCTCAACAATACAATAAGACTATTTTCTGAAAGTAACGATAAGCAAAAATTCAGTCTATCTTTTTCTGCCGATATCCCGTCCACAATGACAGGAAATGCCATTAAAACCAAACAAATATTTTTGAATATTTTAAACGGCATTGCCAAATATAATACTTCAGAAGACAAGCAAATTAATATTGAAGTTTCACGATCCAACAATATGCCTGGTACTATTGAATTACTTTTCAAACTCACTAGTTATGGATCTATACCATTCCCTAAAGAATACAAGTCCGACGAATCATTGTACAACAATGATATATTAAGACTTAACACATCAAAACACATTCAATTTTTAGAGCTTGGTCTCACCCAAAAATTAATAGAACAGGATGGACATAACTTTTCCATTAGTCCCGATCCGGAAAAGACAACTTTTGAATTTGGGATCACCTTTTTTGAGAATACCCAAAGCTATTCAGTACAGAACATCAAAGAGAAAGTTTCTACCACAGACTCATTTTTCAAAGCTTCTGTTGACATAAAGGATGCCAATATATTATTGGTAGAAGACAACTTTAGTAACCAACAGATTATGATATTATATATCAAAAATGAAGTAAAGAAAATAGAGGTTGCCTACAATGGGAAAGAAGCTTTAGATAAATTTGGCAAAGCAAAGTACGACCTAATTCTTATGGATGTTCAGATGCCCATAATGGATGGTTTTAAAGCCACACAAAAAATACGCGAAATAGAAAAAAGCACCAATACACACACGCCGATTATAGCCGTTACTGCAAATGCTTTTCCTGAAGATAAGGAAAGGTGTATAGTAAGCGGAATGGATGATTACATTAGTAAACCATTTCAACCAGAAGATTTAATTCAAAAAATAAAACACCATTTGAGTTAAAACTACAGAGCTCACATTTCGAAGCTTATTCCCCGGGGATGGCTATCACACCCATCCCCTTTTTACCATCTATTTTTACAACGGCCGCTCGATGGAGTCGAACATGCTTCATCCACTCATCTTCATACACAGCAGGTTTTGACATAAGATATTCTTCATTATAATAACCGCTACCCGTTACTGTATTCACAGTCATATACCCCACCCTCAACGAGGTTAGATTTTGAAAGAAGTGTGTTCCCTGACTAGGGTCCACACAAAAGCCATGTAATGCAGTCTCTATAATAACTCTGGCACCTGATATCTGTGCCCATTTAACAGGAATACCTAATTTCGGATCCTGCGACCCCCACCTCCCTGGTCCAATTAATATATAATTACGATGATCCGAAAGTAAAATATGATTCAATTTTTCAATTCTACTTACCATATTAATCATATTTGCAGGAGAAAAACCTACAGACTTCACAAATATAAAATCACAAATATCATCAATAATCCCATTCCCCAGGGCCGATTTGGAATAAACAAGCTGTTCCTCCGGACAAAGTTCTTCGAGGTTTTCCTTCAAAGCCTCCTCCCCTTCAACAGTTGGCCGTATTTGCAAGGGATAAAAAACAGGTTTTTCATTGGTTTTTTGCAGATCCACCGCAAATTCTACTTCAACCGGCTGATTCATTTCTTTTTGCCCTATCTCCAGTATCTTTTTCACTACCTGAGCCAATGGAAATACTTCATTTTTCAGGATATTCGAGAAAGTCACCAAGGGTATACCCTTAGACATTACCCCATCACGAATAATGTTATTTTGATAATCATAAACGGAACCCAGCCACCTTAAAGATCCATCCTCTAAAGCCTGTTTAATATCAAGGTATTGAAGATTTACAGCATCGTTGACAGAAGGAACAAATGTGGTATTGTCCAAGTCCAATGCAAAAAACTTTTTTTGTGTCTCCCTTATGGTCATTTCAGGAGAAGACAATTGCAATGCCTTCTTGGGATAACTGGGTGAAAAACGCAATGAAACACCCCCTTCTACAATCTGTTTTCCCAACCCTAAAGCTACATTCACAATTCCCTCCTCTGCTTTTTCTGGACCGATAGGATAAAAGTTCACCGATCGTGCCACGCCTGAAATAGTCGGATAAAAACGGTTTCCATGCTGCTGTCCAACCACTTCCTGAAGCACAATACCCATCCTTTCTTCGTCAATAATATTCATGGTAGCCTGCATATAAGCCTTACTGCTCTTAAAAAAAACAGATGCATAAACACACTTTACAGCATCCCCTATTTGTTTCATCACCACCTCAACTTCATCGGTATTGGAAACCATATATGTAGAATAAATACCCGCAAACGGTTGATAGTGACTATCTTCCAATACACTCGAAGAGCGAATAGCTATGGGATTGTCAATAGCTGAAATAAACTTACGCAAATAATGATCAGATCTATGCGGTAACTTGGCATTCACAAAATGTTCAAGTATGTCCTCATCGGACATATCAGACAATGCAACCTCATACAAATTATTCATTTCCATAAACAACTCAAATATATCCGTACCAATAACCACTGTTCTAGGTATGGTTATATCTACCTGCTCAAAATGTAACTCACTGCTATTTTTAGTGATAATATTATTTAAAAAGGCCAAGCCTCTGGCTTTACCTCCAATGGAACCTTCACCTATCCGTGCAAACTTCACATACTTATCGTACTTATTGGGATCAAAGGTGGCAATCACTCCTTTGTTCTTGGATATTCTAAAGCTAATAATGGCGTCATATAAAAATTGCTTGGAAGCCTCCAGACTGTCAAAATCCTCAATACGAAAATTCCTGATCATTTCGGCAATGGGAAACAGCGCTCTGGCCTTCAACCATTTTGACACATGATCTCGCTCAAAATGATAACGCAAAGAACTATCTGGTAAATCAAATAGCTTTTCTTGCAACTCCTTAAGATTACTCACTCTTCCAACTTCCTGATGCGACTCAGGATCCATAAAAATAAAGTCCCCAAAAGCCAAATTCACCTTTAAAAAATGCTTCAATTCCTGCAAAAGACTTTTGGAATATTTATATAGAAAACCAACGCGAATTTCTTTGGCCACCTGAGCCACAGATATATCTGATGACTGTAATAAAAAAGGCATAAAAGCATTTTCACGCTTAACCGTTTTAGCTAGTTCTATACCTGCATTATCAATTTTTTCTCCATTCCTTTGGAAAGACACATCTGAAATAACACCTAACACATTACTTTTATATTTCTGGTAAGTGTCGATCGCTTCTTCATAATTTCGTGCCAATAAAATCTTAGGTCGCCCTCGCATACGCATCATCTTCTGATGTTCATTTAAACCCTCCATCATAAACTTCTTGGACTGGTTAAAAACAATGCGATAAATAATAGGCAAATAACTCGAATAATATCTAATAGAGTCCTCCACCAATATAATACACTGAACACCCACCGATAAAATATCAAGTTCAGCGTTCATCTCATCTTCAATCAATTTTATAATAGCCACCAATATATCGGCATTACCCAACCAACAAAAAACATAATCAATCGCACTGGTATCTTCCCTACCCAACTTAATACTCACCTCGCGAGAGAATGGTGTTAAAACAACAATGGGAATATTAGGATAGTCAGCCTTCACATTCTTCGAAAGACTAAAAGGATCCATACCTCCCACACTCAACATAGATATGATTAAGTCAACAGGTTCATTATGTAATACCTTAAAAGCTTCCTCTGCTGTTGTAACCTGGATAAATCTAGGCGGATAACGCAAGTTCAAAGCCACATACTCATTAAAAATCTGTTCTTCAATCCTTCCATCCTCTTCCAACAGAAATGCATCATAACTACTGGAAATTAACAGAACGGATTGAATTCGCTTCTGCATTAATTTATTAAACTCTGTTTGGGTAAATATACTTGAGAAATCCATAGGCTCTTAAACGAATAATATGGTAAGCGTTTACTTGTACCGTAAAGTTACATAAATAGTTTTGTTCTCAAGAATACAATAAAAATTATAAGTTCTAATAAATCCGCATGATACATTGGACTTGGTTACAAGAGTTAAAGGTACGATGAATCAAGCCCTCCATTGAGATATATGAACTACCAAAATTATTTTATAATTTTAAAGAAATATAGTTACGTCGAGAATCAATAAAAATTTGCTTTACATTAATTAAAACGACAAACATGAAACATGAATGGAGAAAGAAAGAGAAAGAGATATATCTACCCAAGAACAAACCTCAAACAATAAAGGTACCTCCTTATAAATACTTAACAATTGAAGGTCAAGGAAACCCTAACAACCAGGCTTTCTCCGAATACATTGGAGTTTTATACTCGTTATCATATGCTATCAAAATGAGCTATAAAAAAGGAAGTAAACCTGAAGGCTATATTGATTATACAGTTTATCCTCTGGAAGGTATCTGGGACATTAATGAAGAAGCAAAAAAGAATTTTACGGGTACCATAAATAAGGACGATTTAATATATAAATTAATGATAAGGCAGCCTGATTTTGTTGACACAGACTTTGTTCAGCAAATAATAGCACAAACAAAAGATAAAAAACCACATAAATTATTGAGTTCTGTAAAATTTGAAACAATAGAAGAAGGAACTTGTATACAGATGCTGCATTTAGGAAGCTATGATAACGAACCTGAGAGTTTCAAGCTTATGGAAGCATATGCTACAGAACACGACTTGGAACGACACTCAAAAATTCATAAGGAAATATACTTGTCGGATGCCAGAAAAACTGCACCAGAAAAATTAAAAACAGTATTAAGATTTCAGGTAAAACCTAAAAAATGTAAAAGTAACGAAGTGACTTCTTTTGAAGCCATTTAAAGGCGTAATAGATTTTCTAATGCATTTTCCGGGTTCATAGCTTCTTGCCTACACTGGCCCCGGGGCTATTGTTCTGACCCGCCCTGCGGTTTCTTTATTGGTAATTGGGTATTCAAATGGGAATTACTCATTAGCTGAAAATTATCGAATATGCTTATAGAAAAATTGTAACCCTCTATATTTTAATTGAAGATGCTCCATAGATTGACCCTCAAAGCTCACACTCTAAACCTTATACCAGAAACCCTTCAACTCGCCAACTTAACGACTTAACAACGCCTCAACATAGCAACTCTCCAACTTCGCAACTTAAAGATATCGGCACATACTTCACATGAAGACATAAAAAAAGAGGAATCTAACGATTCCTCTCTTTTTACTAAAGTATATAGACTTTCTAATACTCTGCTTTCTTACGCGCCGAATAATTAATTTTTAGCGCTTGCGCTTTACGCAATGCCTGCTTAATTTCGGTAATAATACCCATCGGACAATCAAAATCAGCTTTGATTGAAGTAGTCATCTTAGGACGATCACTTTCTTTCATTGCATCACGCTCTTGCGCAATATAACTTTGAATGTCAGAAACAGTAGCAAAGGCATCGTTTAGCTGAACTCGAGGTTCAGTACCATACATTCCTTGGTACTTTTTAGTTGGAAGACCCACATAAATATAGGTCACCAAACTTTTCTTCTCCAGTTTAGCTAGCTCTGTCGCTTCAGGAACCTGAATCTTCACTTTTAAATCCACCTCTTTCATAGTTGTTGATACCATGAAAAAGAATAAAAGCATAAATACGATATCAGGCAAAGAAGCTGTACTAATAGCAGGAGTAGCTTTACCCCCTTTTTTTCTAAACTTTGCCATAATTATTTACCGATATTTTTAGGTTCAGCCTCAGAAATACGTTGAGGAAAAATTGTACGAACAATCTTTTGTTCATCACTATCCAATTCTTCGTAATCTTTACCCCATTCTTTCCGAGCAAATTCATTTCTTACCTCAGTATAAGCTCTTTGAAGTTCATTTTGAACCATCAAATAGGCTTGATATTGAGTACCGTTATCATTCTGCAAAGAAATTACACCTTTTGATATCTCACATATTCTGAAATTTTCCACTTCAACTTGTTTGAATTCTGGCAATTTCGCATCTCTATCTGGATTCAATATAAATTTCTTAGCTGCATCCTTGAGTTCTTCTACCCTCATTGGTTTACCTTTCACCAATAATTGATTTTTACTGTTCAAAAGAACTGTAAAAACGTTCCTATCTTTAATTGGTGGAGTATCTTCAATTTCATCAGGTACTGGTGGTGGCAAACGTCTAGCCAAACCTGTATCTGTAGACATGGTAGTAGTTACAAGGAAGAATATTAGCAGAAGGAATGCGATATCGGCCATAGAGCCGGCA
Organism: Saccharicrinis fermentans DSM 9555 = JCM 21142; assembly: GCF_000517085.1. Classification (NCBI taxonomy): domain Bacteria; kingdom Pseudomonadati; phylum Bacteroidota; class Bacteroidia; order Marinilabiliales; family Marinilabiliaceae; genus Saccharicrinis; species Saccharicrinis fermentans. The sequence continues at coordinate 2,067,105 of NZ_KI912107.1, forward strand.
TTCACTTCTGGTATTTCTCTTTTTCCCATAATTACCTCCTAATTATTTGAATAATCTTGACAATTCACCTCCAAAGATGGCAACAACCACAAGACCTAAAAGTACGTAAGTACCATAAAGGAATGCACCTGCTAACTTAAGCATTGAAGGAACATTATCCTGTCCTTCATAGCCACCTAAATCCATTGGTGTTCCGTCAGCAATACTGTATGACACAAGTCCAATCACAAACAAAACTGCAATTGAAATTAAACTTCTAACAGCATTTTTCGGATTCATTACTACATGCATTACTTCAAATAGGATGGTAATAGCAGCAGCTCCTACTACTAAAAACTTAGCCCAATTCAGAATCGTATCAGTGTAAACTGGTGTTAGAAAAGTTTCTCCAGGAACTTCACCTCCTGTAAAAAACATAATCGTTAACACGGCAGTTACAGCTATCAATGCATATAGTACAAAACTTAATATTTTTGAAAGCTTACCCATGTTCTAATTATTTTTTCAAGTTGTATTTTACCAAGATATCTAGTAATGAAATAGAAGCATCTTCCATACTATTTACAATACCATCAATTTTAGAAACGATGTAATTGTAAAATACCTGAAGAATGATAGCTACGATCAAACCAGATACAGTAGTAATAAGTGCTACTTTAATACCTCCTGCTACAGCAGTTGCTGAGATATCACCCATTGCTTGAATCTTGTCAAAGGCTTCAATCATACCGATTACTGTTCCCATAAATCCAAGCATAGGAGCCAGTGCGATAAATAAAGAAATCCATGTTAAACCTTTTTCTAACAGACCCATTTGTACTGATCCGTATGAAACAACAGATTTCTCTACTACTTCAACACCCTCATCAATACGGTCTAAACCTTGATAGAAAATAGAAGCAACAGGTCCTCTAGTGTTTCGACACACTTCTTTTGCAGCTTCAACACCACCTTCAGCCAAAGAATCTTCAATACTTTGAAGTAATTTTTTAGTATTAGTAGAAGCAAGATTCAAATAAATGATTCTTTCAATTGCTAATGCTAATCCAAAAATTAAACATAAAAGTACGAAACTCATAAAGATAGCTCCACCTTCGATGAATTTTGCTTTAATTTGTTTGTGAATCCCCTTAGGGGCTTCTACATCATCCATTGCGGCCATATCATCTACGGCTGCTTCGTCCACATTTTCAGTGGCAACTTCCTCAACAGTTTCTACTTCTTCTGCACCAGTTTCATCCTGAGCGTAAATAGTTGATGCTCCGAAAGTCATCATCCCGAAAACTGCAAAAAACGCAAATAGCTTTTTCATAGTCTGTAAAAAATTTTTGATTTGTATTAGTTTGTTAATACTATAGTTTAATTGCTAATAATTCCCTTTTTAAAGCAATAAACAAGTTAATAAATGAAATTCTTAGATTTTCGGGTGTGCAAATTACAAAAAAATCAGGAAATACAAACTGTTTAGATATAGATTTCCCCTTTTAATGATTTATTTAAACCAATCTTCACTTCTTCGATATTTATCGCATTACCTAACAGGTACATAAGCTTGGTGATGGCAGCCTCGGTTGTGATGTCTCCTCCACTAAAAACACCCATTTCTAACAAATGTAAACCTGTTTCATACCTTTCCATGGCTACACTTCCGGCTAAACATTGCGTAACATTTAAAATAATGAGCCCTTTTTGCACCGCTTTTTCAACCATTCCTAAAAAACGTTTGTCCGTTGGCGCATTACCTGAACCAAATGTCTCAAGCACCAGCGCCTTCAGTCCCGGCGTTTGTAATATGGTTTCTAAAAAGGCCTCATTCATACCTGGAAACAACTTTAACAATCCTACATTATTATCCATCTTTTTGGCCACAGAAAACGGAGCTCCCTCTTTTATTTTTTGAATATACGGGTGATTATACTTTATGTGTATGCCCACTTCGGCCAGTGGCGGGTAATTATCGGATCGAAAAGCACGAAAATGCTCTGCATTATACTTGGTGGTTCTGTTTCCCCGGAACAGTTTATCCTGAAAAAATATACATACTTCAGGTACCATAGCTGCTCCTTCATGATAGGTTGAAGCAATATCCAATGCTGTAATCAGATTCTCCTTACCATCGGTACGTATGGTACTCAGGGGTAACTGACTACCGGTAAACACCACAGGCTTGCCTAAATTCTGCAACATAAAACTTAAAGCACTGGCGGTATAGGCCATGGTATCGGTGCCATGCAAAACCACAAATCCATCGTAGGCACAATAATTCTCTTCGATGATAGTACCTATTTTTAACCATATCTCTGGATTCATATCAGAAGAATCCACGATGGGATTAAAAGAAGTGCTATCTACACTAAAATCGAAACGTTTTAATTCAGGCACCTTTTCTTCTATCATAGAGAAATTAAAAGGTATAAGGGAGTTTGTTTCCGGATCATTGGCCATACCAATGGTTCCCCCTGTATAAATGATGAGTACTTTACGTTTCAATTCAATCCTCCTATATTATAATTTAATCTTAAACAAATGACAGTCTGGTATTTTTTTGTACGGCATGCTTTTATCCTCAATGGGTATTACAAAGCAAAAAGACGTCTTGCATTTTGTGATGTGATTCTATCAACTTCTTCTTCGGTAGTAGCAAACAATTCTGCCACTTTATTTTTTACATGCTGCACATACAAAGGTTCATTTCTTTTACCTCTATATGGCACAGGCGTCAGATATGGTGCATCAGTTTCCAACACCAGATCATCTAGGCTAAGCTGTTTTACTACATCCCCAAGCCCTGAATTTTTAAATGTTAATACACCATTAATTCCTAACTTAAAACATCCATAACTTAAAAATTTTCTGGCCTGTTCTAAATTTCCTGTAAAACTATGGCATACACCCCATACTCCATCCAAGCTAACACTATCAAGTACCTCAAAAATGGTATCAAAGGCTTCTCTAACATGAAGAACCACGGGTAAATGGTATTTTTTTGCCCAACCAATTTGAATTTTTAAAGCGGCTACCTGCTCCGCAATATAAGTTTTATCCCAGTATAGGTCGATTCCTATTTCACCAACAGCACAAAACTTTCTTTTTTGAAACCATGCTTCCATGGCAGCTAACTGTTGCATAAATTCACTGCCCACTGAGGTTGGGTGCAAACCCATCATTGAAAGACACTTATCAGGATACTTATCCTGAATATGCAGCATGGGTTCAATGGAATCCAAATCCACGTTGGGCATTAAAATATACTCCACTCCTGCAGCAAATGCCCTTTGAATCATTTCATCTCTATCCTCATCAAATTGTTCAGAATATATGTGTGAATGTGTATCTATAACCGACATAAAGTATTTCGTCCTAAAAAAATATTTCCCAAAAATAATCATTTGAGCCTATTAATATCATGAATCTCTGCTTCTTTTAAACATTTTTAAGTGTCCACACTGCAAAATCAGAATATCCAAGCAAGTGATTCATATATCTCAAATAGAAAACCCTGAAGAGAATCAATCCATTCAGGGTTTTAATGATTATTTTCTTCTTCTCATTTTCTTATACAACTCCCTGAGCAATCATGGCATCTGCCACTTTTACAAAACCACCCACATTGGCACCTTTGATGTAGTTAACTTTTCCATTCAATTCTGTACCATATTGAACGCACACCTTATGGATGTTAATCATAATTTCATTCAACCTTTTATCTACTTCTACCTCATTCCAGTTAAATCGCATGCTGTTTTGACTCATTTCTAGTCCTGAAACCGCAACTCCACCAGCATTAACAGCCTTACCAGGTGCAAAAATAATTTTTTCTGTAGCTAAAAATGCGGCTTCTGCAGTACATCCCATATTAGAAGCTTCTGCAATCAACTGACAACCATTTTCAATTAACATCTTACAGTCATCCTCATTTAATTCGTTTTGAATTGCACAAGGAATAGCCACGTCGACTTTTTGTTGCCAGGGTTTTTTACCTTCGAAAAATTCAACACCATATTTTTCGGCATAAGGTTGAATCACGTCCTGATTTGAAGCGCGCAATTCTAACAAAAAGTCTATTTTTTCTCCTGACACTCCTTCCGGATCATAAATATATCCATCTGGTCCTGATAAAGTAACCACTTTACCTCCCAATTCAACGGCCTTTTGAGCTGCCCCCCAGGCCACATTACCAAAGCCGGATAAAGCCACAGTTTTTCCTTTCAAGGTTTCTCCCTTGGCGGCCAACATTTCACGGACAAAATAAATTGCACCAAAACCAGTCGCTTCTGGACGAATGAGGCTACCTCCAAACTCTTGCCCTTTTCCGGTTAATACTCCTGTAAATTCATTACGTAATTTTTTATACTGACCAAAAAGATAACCTATTTCACGACCGCCAACACCAATGTCACCAGCTGGAACATCCGTGTTAGGTCCAATATGACGGAACAACTCACTCATAAAGGCCTGACAAAAACGCATTATTTCATTATCAGACTTTCCTTTCGGATTAAAATCAGATCCTCCTTTACCGCCTCCCATAGGCAGACTGGTCAGACTGTTTTTAAATGTTTGCTCAAAACCTAAGAACTTTAGGCCACTCAGGGTCACACTAGGGTGAAATCGCAGACCGCCTTTATAGGGACCTATTGCGCTATTAAATTCTACTCTAAAGCCCCTATTCACCTGAACTTCGCCGCTATCATCAACCCATGGCACTCTGAACATGATAACACGCTCAGGCTCTGTCATACGCTCAAGTATCTTAGCTTTTTGATAATGTGGATTTTCTTGATAAAAGTCCCAAACTGTTTCTACAACTTCTTCAACAGCTTGTAAAAATTCATCCTCTCCCGGATTTTTCATCCTAACACCATCTATAAACTCTTTTATTTTTGCATCCATGGTAATACGTTTAAATTGCGTTTGTTTAAAATCAAAATTATATAATTCAAAATATCTAAATTATGACTTTTAACAACATTTTAAGTTTTTAAATTAAAAGCGCGTCACAAACCAATAAAAAAGAGGACTTCACCCCTTACACTAGCTACTCGTATACAAAACACTTTTAAATTGTAAGTCATTTATCGTTTCAGGAGTTTATATATATAATCCAAGTCCATATATTGACGTATATAATCCGCCAACTGATCGTAATTTTTCTCCTTATATTCTACATAGTCAAAGTCATGATTTTCTACACCGAATTCACCTAACAGTTCGTTTATAACAACTTGATTATCCAGTATACCATGAAAATAGGATCCCCAACATTTCTCATTTACCCAACAGCCCTCATCGCTTCCATCCGGCAACTTGTTCACTGGCATATATGCTTCATTTACAGGATTTGTTTTACCCATATGTATTTCATAACCATGACACAGTTCATCCTGATCTTTAAAGTAAAAATCACCTTGTTCTGTAACTTTAGAATTTTCCAGAACGGTTTCTACCGGAAGCAAGCACAGCCCCTCAGTTTCCAATGCTGCACCTTCGATACCATCAGGATCTTTGATGGCAACACCCATCATTTGATACCCACCACAAATACCGATAACTGTTTTACCATTCCTGTATGCATTTTGTATTTCCTGATCTACTCCCAGGGACTTGAGCCTATTTAAATCAGCGATCGTGTTCTTGGAGCCAGGAAGAATAATGATATCTGCATTTTTTAATTCTTCCTTTTCTAAGGTATAATAAAGATGAACCGAAGGATGCATGGACAAAGCATTAAAGTCGGTAAAATTCGAGAGCTGCTCTAATCTAACCACTGCAATATTTACCTTACCCGCAATGGCGTGTTTATTCTTATTAGTAAGACTAACTGAATCTTCTTCTTCTATATATAAATCGGCAAAATGAGGCAGTACACCAACAACTGGTTTTCCTGTTAATTCCTCCAATATTTGTTTTCCTTCCTCAAACAAACGTGCATCCCCCCTGAATTTATTAACAATAATCCCTTTCACCGCCTCTTTCTCTTCCTGTGTCAGCAAGGCAATTGTACCATACACACTTCCAAAAATGCCTCCACGATCTATATCAGCCACCAAATATACATCTGCTCCAGTTCTCAATGCAATACGCATATTGGTGATATCTCTCTTTTTTAGGTTTAGCTCAGATATGCTTCCTGCTCCCTCCATAACAATAGGATTAAACTGAGCATTCAGTTTTTGAAAAGAATCCACTGCTGCTTCAAATAATTCGGCCCTGTCATTCTCCTTAAAATACGCATAGGCAGACTGATCACCAACCGGCTTACCCAGCAACACTATTTGAGACTTCATCTCTCCCGTTGGCTTCAACAGCACCGGATTCATATAGACCGAGGGCGCCGTCTGGCATGCTTCAGCCTGAACAGCCTGTGCCCTTCCTATCTCCAGTCCTTCGGGAGTTGCATAACTATTGAGCGACATATTTTGCGCCTTAAAGGGAGCCGGATTAAAACCATCCTGCTTAAAGACCCTACAAAATCCTGCATTTACCAAGCTCTTTCCCGCATCCGAACATGTGCCCACAAACATTATAGGCCTTAGTTTATGATTGTTCATATTATTATAAAATTAATAGACATTCAATAATCACCTAGCTCAACACCCAAGCCGAGTTAAGATGCTCCAAAGGTAATATTATAGTATTTGAATGAGTAAATATTCGCAATGCTAAATTAATTTCATTCATGGTCTTGCTTTATTTTACTACAACCCTATTTATATTTTTCCCAGGCACAGAACAGGTATCTAACTGATCTAATGAACACTTTAGCTTTACGCATCTATATATTTTGTTTTTTATAAGCAAAAAGAAGAAATTGCCTTTCAAATAACTAAAAAAAAATTCAACAAACGCACTGATGAAAATATTGACTTTTATTATCGTTTTAGCCAGCTTGATTAGCTGTCAAAACAAATCAAAAACTTTATACCAAAACTCAGATTTTTCCATTTATCCTAACAAGGTAACCCAAGGCCCTTTTGTAGCAGAAGTACAACCCGATGGTTCCATTACCAGCAATTACAAAAGTCCCTCCAACCAACCACCCCAAAGAACCATAGAAATCAAATTCAGTATTAACCAAAAAGACAACGAATTACCCTTTGCCACCAACCATCAAATTGTAGTGAAACCTAAAAATGGACAATATACCACGCCCCTGATTACTTTTGGGAAGCAATTCATTGATAAAGAGCCTGGTACACATGAAGCCCTAGAGTCCGACATCAGCATGACTGTAAAATTAGATATGAACCCTGTATTCCAATCTTTTGAAAAAGATGGATATTACCAAGACTTGAACGGGCATAAGATTTATAAGGAAGATTTTAAAGGTGTTTTTTTGGCTGGTAACATCACGCCCCTCAACTTTGATTTTGAAAACCTACAAGAAAACGTACAGTTAAAAGACAGCAATAACGACCACATTTACGAACTTACTATAGACATTAACACCTTTGACCCCGATAGATACGTTAAGCCCCAATGGAAGCTTTCAAAGGATATTTCAAACTATCCACAATTAAAAAGCGACCATCAGTTAATAGAAGCATTGTACAACATGGCTTTGGAAGAGACTGTATTACTAAGCGAACAAGACGGGACCTTTAGGACAGGTGCCAAATGGTCTGGAGTCTGGACGAGGGATGTAAGTTATTCTATCGTTTTAGGCATGGGCATGGTTGATATTCAAAGAGCTAAAAAATCGTTGTTAAAGAAAACAAACAGAAACAGGATTATTCAAGATACAGGATCAGGAGGGGCATGGCCAGTATCATCCGATAGAACAACCTGGGCTATGGCTGCTTGGGAGATATATTTAATATCAGGCGATCCATTGTGGTTAGATTACTGTTATCAGGTGATCAGCAATAGCGTAGAAGACGACAGGATAGTGGTTTTTAACCCAGACTATGGATTGTACCGAGGAGAGTCATCATTTTTAGATTGGCGTATTCAAACCTACCCAAGATGGATGGACAATGTAGATATCTATAGTTCCATGAATCTGGGTACCAACCTGGTTCATTACCGAACCTTGCACATCCTATCAAAAATGGCTGAACTACAGAAACAAACAGTGCAAGCTGAAAAATATGCCCAATGGGCAGCCCAACTAAAAGAAGCCATCAACCAACATTTTTGGAATGAAGAAAAAGGATATTACTCCCAATACCTTTACGGCAGAAACTTCACATACCATTCACCAAAATCCGAAGCACTTGGAGAGAGCTTCTCTGTACTATTTGATGTTGCCGATGACAGAAAGGCATCCGTGATTGAAAACACCCCTGTTCTTACCTGGGGTATTCCTTGTGTATATCCGCAGATACCAGATATTCGACCATACCATAATAATGGAATCTGGCCTTTTGTACAATCCTTTTGGAATATGTCTGCGGCCAAAGCAGCAAACGAAACAGCCTTAGAACATGGACTAAGCGCCTTATACCGAGCATCTGCTATGTTTTTGACCAATAAAGAAAATATGGTGGCTGAGAACGGAGATTTCATAACAGCACTCAACTCTGACAGACAATTATGGAGTGTTGCAGGCAACTTGGGTATGGTATATAAAATATTGTTTGGTATTCAATTTACGCCAGATAATAAAATTACTTTTTCGCCTTTTATCCCCCAAAGCTATCGTGGTGAAATGCAGTTAAGCAATTTAAAAATAAGAAACAAGGAGTTTACCATTACCATTAACGGATACGGAAACCAAATAAAGACATTTATATTAGATGGCAAAGAAAGTGCTTTACATGAGGTGTCACTGGTGGGAAAAGCAAAGCATACGATAGAAATAGAAATGGCCAATAAGACTATTGGAGGCCGCATAAACCTGGTGCACAACAAATTTCATTTAAACACCCCACAAGCACATATTCAAAAAAACACACTCATTTGGAACAAAATTGATGGTGCACAAGCATATGAGATCTTTAAAAACGGTCAACCATTAGAAACCTCCAAAGAAAACTATATCGATCAGCTAATAACAAATGCCGAATATACAATCAGAGCCATCGATAAACAAGGTGACATGTCATTTTTAAGCGAACCTGTTTTATACAGTCCGGAATTAATTAGAACGAATATTAAACCCTTTACCAAAGACAAAGGCCTTACTGTAGACGCATCTCCCAAAAACTTCATTGAAGTTTCCAAAACAAAAAACAGAACGCTGGAGTGGACAACTTCTATTACGGAACCAGGCCATTACAAACTTTATTTTGAATATGCCAACGGCAATGGCCCTTGGAATACAGACAACAAGTGCGCCATCAGAACACTATGGATTAACAACACCAAGGTAGCACCTATCATCATGGCGCAACGAGGCTTAAATGAATGGGCCAACATTGGCCATTCCAATATAATAGATGTTCAATTGAAAAAAAGTAAGAATACCTTTAAAATCAGCTTTGAGCCAGAGAACGAAAATATGAATTTTGATAACAACAAAGCTCTCATAGGAAATATGTGCATGATTAAAACAGAATAATATGGGCTCCAATAACTAAAAAGCTTCGCTAATGGATAGGTATAAACCTCTATTATCTTTCCCAAAACCATAATCCATGCGAACATTCAATCGGGGTTGGATTTCATATCTGACCCCGACCCCAAAATTAGTCAGCCATTGATTCATATAGCTGTAAGATGGAGCAACCGAGCCAATGCCTACCCAACTCACAAAACCCCAAGAACTGTTATAATTTCCTTGTCGATTGCTTGTACGTCGTGAGAACATATGACGGTATTCCATGATTCCAAAAAACATACTCTTATCTCTAAACCTACCCATTTGATATCCACGTAGATCAAACATTGTTCCTAAATACGGTAACTCAGTCCAAGGCACCGATCCGTCTGCGTAAATACTTTTGGCCTGCATAGCCAGCGTTTTTCTGTAAGCCAATGAAAAATACTTGCGTGCATCTATGGTTAACTTAGTAAATTGATGTCCGGAGAGATTAATAATCTTGTTATATTCAGAAAATGCGATACTAAACAAGCTACCATCATGCGCATTTTGCACATTATCACGACTATCGTACTCTATCACAAAACCCAAACCTACATTTGATATATCTGTTCCATACTGATTTACATATACTTCTTGAGTCATAAAATCATTGAGCAGAGTAGCACTGGTGTTATTAACATCATAGCTCAAACCAAGGAAAAGACTGTTGGTTATTTTTTTTACAACCTGTCCTTCAAAAGACCACCATTGACGATGATAATTCGTAGTTTGATTAGAACTGGAACTGCGATTACCGGCTTCGTACCCTACCCCCCAATAATTATCTGGCATATCCCTATAATAAAAACGTCCCAGTATTCTATACTTATCATCTTTACCATATAAATAAGGAAAACACGAAAAAGAAATGGAATTATTGGTACTGTAGCCCAACGAAAAAGGAATACTTGATCTTCCCAAAATAGGATTATCTGCTTGCACTTTAAACGAAATCAATGCACCTGCTGTCATCATCAACTCCAATTCTGGAGAATAAGAAGGAGCAATATATGGCGTAAGCATAAAATTTTTTACCAAACCAGCATTTGTTAAAGAATCTGTACTAGACTGCGCTATTGTTGAATGCAAACAAATACTCCAACAAGCTAAAAAACATATAACAACACTAAACTTTCCCAAAGAAAACATTTACCTCAACCAAATATACCACCAAACATACCAAAGATACGCAATATACACATTTCAACAATACATCCAATAAAATACCCAACAACCTGTCAATAGGCCGCAGGGTTGATCAGGACTTTAGCCCCGGGATCCGCATTGCCCTTGGCAAAAAACTGAGAACCCACAAAATGCATTATAAAATCTATTACAAGGATTCTAATGCATCCTCCGGGTTGAATCAACAAGATATTCCGATACATATACCAAATTTAATAATCATTAATTCTACTTTAACAGATTAAAATGATCACTGAAAAAACGATAATTTAGTATTGTTTTTCTTTCGTAATAAACAGTAAATTAGTATATTGCAATTGAAACAAAGAACAAAACTCAAGTTTGCAATGGGTAACGGGCGAAAAACTTAAAAAAATATACGAATAATGGTAAAACACTGCTAGCGGTCAACAACCGACTTGAAGTGTATTTATCTGAATTTCAGCACCATTTTAAAAATAGAACAAAATCCAACTTCGACAAAGCTACTCAATACGTCGAAGGTCTAGCTTTAAGCGATTTGAAAAACATCGAACGCATCACTGAGACATTAAACGCAGACTACCATAAGATGCAGCATTTTATCACCGAATCCAATTGGGATGCAAGAGCTGTCATCGACCAAATAGCAAATCAGGTAGACCAATCACTCCCAAACCAAAAATTAAAAGGATTACTCATAGACGAAAGCGGATGGGTGAAAAAAGGTGACAAAAGCATTGGTGTTGATCACCAGTATTGCGGGAACGTTGGGAAGACTGCAAACTCGCAGGTTGCAGTTTTTGGTTGCTTGTGCACGGACAAATATGCAGCGTTGGTCGACACGAGACTGTACCTTCCAAGGTCATGGTGTACTAACAACGCCAGGTGTGAAACTGCTGGCATCCCCAAAGAGGACAGGGTTTTCAAGACAAAACCGGAGCTGGCTACAGATATTGTGAAGCACCAACTGGAAATGGGTATCGAGTTCGATTACGTTGGGGGGGATGGACTTTATGGCAATGACCTTGCGTTTACCCGTTCGGTTGAGGATATGGGTTTGGTGTACATGCTTGACATTCATAGCGATCAAAAAATCCACCTTGAAAAACCAGAACTACATATTCCAGAGCGAAAGAGCAATCGTGGGCGCCCACCCAAAAGGCCGAAGGCAAGCACCCCATCGGTAAACGCTAACGAATATATAGAAACGCTTACAAACAAGGACTGGAAAAAGCTTGACATTCGTGATTCTGCCAAGGGAAAGCTGAAGGGATTGTTCCATTTTAAGACAGTTTACATTTGGGATAAGGTTCAGAACATTGTTGAGAAACGGTTGCTGGTCATTTCGAAAAGAAAGACAAAGCAGGGAGTAGAAATAAAATATTCGTTCACTAACGCAGAACTTGCTCAATACACGCATCAGGCGCTGGCATACATGCAGGCACAACGCTTTTTCATTGAGCATAGCTTCAAAGAGCAAAAACAGATAGTAGGCTTGGATCAGTTCCAAACCCGCAAATGGCTGTCATGGCATCACCAAGTAGCCCTCAACTTAATGGTGGGCAGCTTTATGCTGAAAGAAAAACTATTGAATCAAGACGAAGTCCCATTGTTGTCGGCAAGAGACATTATGGATTTTATGGTATACAAATTTTATCGTGAAATGACCGATGAACGGATGCTGGAAAAACTGCAGCAGCGACATGAAAAGCGACAGCGTGACATAGACCTCTGTTATTCAAAGCAATAAATCTGTTAAAGTAGAATTAAATACACCTAACTTATTACAGAAGCAATTCTCCCCCACATTGTCATTAATTTGTAACCCTAGAATAAATGAAATAGCCATAAATTGTGGCCATAAATTAACTTCAATTGATAATATAATGTCTAAAACAAATCTACTTTTAGCCTTACTTATTCTGGTCACCAATGCATTTTCACAGAATAAGCAATTACCGTATGGCTATCCTGATTCTAATCGGAAAAAAGAATGTATCAACACAGGTTGGAAATTTCACTTGGGGGAACCAGAAGCTCATTACTACAAAAAAGAAACCGATGATTCAAAATGGGAAAACATCAGTATACCACACACCCTAAAGCCCACTTCATTAACACTGGATTTTAGCACTGACACCAAGGATCAGCCAACCTTTCACCGCAGCGTAGGTTGGTACCGAAAATATATTCAAGTAAGTGCTACAGCCCGCAAAAAAATATTTCTTGAATTTGAAGGAGCACATCAGGTAACCGATTTATGGGTGAACGGTAAACATGTGGGACAGTTTGCAGTGACAGGTTACACTCCCTTTCACTTTGACATTTCAGATTATGTGCAAAGAGGAAAAGAAAACTTGATTACTCTGATGGTAGACAACCGAAGGAACGAGAACATACCACCAGATGCCGGTCCCTTTGACTATGTAAAATTCAGTGGCCTTTATCGCGATGTGTACCTGGTTGAAACCGACCCTGTGCACATTACTTATAATTGGGAGAAAACCAACGCAGGTATCACCATCACCACACCAAGTGTGGATCCCATAAATATGAATGCAACCATTCATATTAAAACATTTGTTCGAAACGAAAATACCACCCCCAAGAACTGTGAAGTCATCAATAGAATTATTGATAAGCAAGGGGTTGTAGTACTCAAGTTAGTTTCAAGCCAAGAAATCGCCCCTGGTAGCGATATAGAATTTAGCCAGATTGGTGGTATTGAGGATGACCTTCACCTTTGGGATACCCATCATCCATATCTATATCGCGTGAACACAGAAGTGAGAGTGGACGGAAAAAGTGCTGATTGCCTTGAGAATAGACTTGGTATCAGAACTTTTAGACTAGATAATAAAAAAGGCTTTATGCTGAATGAGAAACCCATTGATCTCATTGGCTTTAATCGTCATCAGCACTATGGATATCTGGGCGACGCACTTCCCAACTCACTACATTACAAAGACATGCTTCAATTCAAACAACTTGGATTTAATGTAATGCGCACAGCCCACTATCCACAAGACAATGCCATTATGGAAGCTTGTGATGAGTTAGGTATACTGGTATACGAAGAAGCCCCTACCTGGATAACCATGAACAACACCAAACGCTGGTTTGCTAATCTAGAAACGGCAGCCCGTAGAATGGTTCGTAATCACCGTAACCATCCTTCTATCGTGATCTGGGGAGCAGGAATCAACCACCGTGGCTATGTACCACAAATTCATTACGCAATCAAACAAGAAGACCCCAATCGTTTAACGGCGTCACAAAGTGCGCGTTGGACAGGATGGCAGGCATCCGGACTAACAGATATCAATGCCAATATGCTCTACGGTCCGTTTATCTGGGATCGCTCAGAGCCCATGCTTGCCATGGAGGGTCATTCAGGTCCCCAAGAGGTAGCAATTCATAAACGAGATCCTAAAATGACAGGAATCATCTCATGGACAGCCCACGCATACTACACCTTCCACCCTACACACGCCAAATACAAGAGCATGAAGGACAGAACCAGAAGTGGAGCGATGACTATTTTTCGCCAACCTAAAAAAGGGCTTCTATGGTATCCTTCAGAAATGAGAAAAGAACCTTTTTTACATATTGAACAAGATTGGAAAAAAGATATCAAGATACTTGAGGTATATTCAAATGCAGACGAAGTTGAACTATTTGTCAACGGAGAATCCTATTTAAGACAAACACCATCAAGTGATTCTGTATACATTGGCTTAGACCATCCACCTTATCATTTTCAAATATCCAACTATGAAGCAGGAGAGTTAAAAGCAGTTGGCTACAAAGATGGAAAAGAATTTGTATCGCAAACAATCCGCACACCCGGTAAAGCAAAAAAACTACAACTAATTATCGATACCATTGGTCGTAAATTTGAAGCTGATGGTTCAGATATTTTAGTAGCATACGCCAGAGTATTAGACAATAATGGAACATGGGTCAAAGATTCCGTTGGTGAGGTAAGCTTCTCAATAACTGGTCCGGCAAAGATATATGGTAATGATGCCAACATAAATGCCAACCCTATGTTTATTGAAACAGGAGAAGCCCCTATATTAATTCAGGCAGGAACCAATCCTGGCAAAATAACTCTAAGAGCCAAAAGCAAAGGATTAAAATCAGCAACAGCCACATTCAGATCGGTTACCAAAGAAAATGATATGATACTGGCCAATGCACAAGCCATCTATGATTTTGAACGTTTAAGAGTTGACCTGGGAGCAAAAGATCAACTCATACAATTTGGTTGGACACCATGGAGCTCCACAGACAACCAACCATCCTCCATTCATCTGGAAGCCTTCGGAGGTATTGATGCCAGCATTAAAACCAACTCCGACAACGGAGTTTTGCGTTGGCTTGGAGAAATGAATGTTATTGGAAAATATGGATTTGCATATGGCGAAGGAGTCCTGGGCATTGATCCAAAGGGCATGACACTTGAATTTATGCATTTACCCAAGGGTGTTTATAAATTAACAACATGGCATCACGCACCCCGCACCAACAGCGACTTGATGGATACCAATGTGGATAAACTCAAAAAATTACAAATCCATAAATTGCCATATGCCCAAGAAATATATATCCAGGCAGATGACAAAGAAGTATCCAGAGTGCAAACTACAGAAGGTAAAGAAATGCAATTTTCTCCGGTGGCAACAGCCGAAACCATTCTTGTTTCAGACGGAACTAATCCGGTAAGAATTGTGTTTAAAGACGGACAAAGTAACAAAGGTGTTTGGCTAAATGCATTCGAACTATCAGAATGGTTTAATAAATAGTATTGCGCGTTCAATCGTCGAAATGCATTGAAATACGATTACCAATTAAAAGTAAACTATCCATGGTGAGCGGAGAAATCCCTAAAACCTCCCACTCACCATGGTATTAATTATTCGATCAATACAAAATAATGACAGCCCTTGGTATGGCAAAACAAACGCAGCATTAATTACCTATAAATAAAGCCACTATCACTCACATAAATCAATTCTCTTGCTTCTTTTATGATTTATTAAGATGATTTTAACAAATTCAACTTACCTCAGCAATTAGATTATATTACATTTGTGCGATTTTCATCAACCATGAGCACATTAACGTTACATATTTTCATTTGCCTTTTTAGTTTGTGGCAGTCGGATCAATTGCCAGATGAAGGTTTCTCGGCAAATCATTGTACCGATTGCTACTTCGACTTTGTGTTTGACTCAATATCAGACTCTACAAGTCCGGTTGATTTAAATGACAAAAAGAAACACAAAGCAGTTTACCCTGTTTATAAGGATTCTCATGTTTGCTATCTGCAACATGTACCCCTTTGCATATGCTTTGCAGCAAGCCCTACCCTCTCCTGTTCAATTCTGTTTGAATCAGACACTTCTCCACCCATCTCATTATATATTTCATAGAAAGAGCTAAGCGCTCCTTATTTTTTTATTAAAATCCTACATGGCTAAGAGAGGGCTGTGTAGACATACCTTAACATTATAATACTTATATCAATGTTTTTATTAATGCTTGCAGTATTCATAATAGGATATGGATTTATCGTATTCGAACACATCAACCACATCAATAAAGCAGCTATTGCATTACTAATTGGTTCACTAACCTGGGCAATCTATGCCATTGGTGGTTCTGGAATTTTAGAGTTAGGTTTTAGTTCAGCATGGCAGAATTTTTCTGCAGCAGCACATGGCTCAGCAAATATCAAAGAGTTTATTACACACCATGAGTTATACCATCACTTATCTGAGATATCTTCTATCTTATTCTTTTTAATGGGAGCAATGACCATTGTTGAATTAGTAGATAAGTACCAGGGTTTTAGAATCATAACCAGCAAGATAAATAGTTCCAGTGCCGTTAAATTACTTTGGATTATCAGTTTACTCACCTTCTTTATGTCGGCTGTACTGGACAACCTAACCACTACAATTGTAATACTTACCGTATTAAGAAAATTACTATCCCAAAAGGATAACCGTTGGATATTTGCCAGTATGGTTGTGGTATCAGCCAATGCAGGGGGTGCATGGTCACCTATTGGTGATGTTACCACCATTATGCTTTGGATTGGAAGCCAGGTAACTGCAGGACACATTGTCACATCCGTAATATTACCCAGCTTGGTGAATGTCATCATATCCACCTTCTTATTTTCTCTGCTAATAAAAGGGCAAACCATCCGACCTGTATTATCCGAAAACGAAACACGCGAATTTACAACACATCAAGAGCGGGTTTTTATGCTAGTTGTTGGAACACTAGCTTTAATTTCGGTACCTATATTTAAAACCATCACACACCTGCCTCCATACTTAGGAATGCTGTTGGGCTTAGCTGTACTATGGATCATGACAGACCGCTATTTAAAAAACAGATCGGCAGAAGACAAACGTACATTAACGGTTACAGCAGTTATCAGATCCATTGACATTCCAACTATTCTGTTTTTTCTAGGCATATTAAGTGCAGTATCGGCACTGCAGTCAGCAGGTCATTTGGACTTGATGGCTCAGGTCATGGATGAAAAAGTAAAAAACATCTATGTGATCAATATGCTCATTGGTATAGTTTCTTCTATTGTTGATAATGTTCCTTTGGTAGCCGCATCCATGGGTATGTATAACATATCTGGTGCAGAAGCAGTAGGCTACTTAGCTAACTTTGCACAGGATGGTAATTTTTGGTCATTTTTAGCTTACTGTGCTGGTACAGGCGGCAGCATACTCATTATCGGATCTGCAGCCGGCGTTGCTGCTATGGGACTTGAAAAGATAGACTTTATGTGGTATATGAAAAAAGTTAGTGTTATTGCACTAGCTGGATACTTAGGAGGTGCTTTAACCTTCTACCTACAGACACTGCTTTAGCTAATATTCGTTATTAGACTTCTATGTTAGACAAAAAAATTATCTTGAGCGCTTTCGGACTCGCCCTTATGTTCGAAAGTGCTTTTATGATTCTCTGTGCGGTCGTATCCCTTATTTATGGAGATACAGATTTACAAGCCCTGATGATCTCATCAGCCATTACCTTTTTTACAGGAGGAATTTGCTGGTTTTTCAATAAAACGAACCACAAAGTACAACTCAAGCGAGAGAGTTTTATTATTGTCACTACAGTATGGGTTGTTATGTCAATATTTGGAGCCCTTCCCTACCTGTTAAGTGGAGCCATTAATAATTTCACAGATGCCTTCTTCGAAGCCATATCTGGCTTTACAACCACAGGAGCTTCAGTTATTAACGATATTGAAGCATTACCCCATGGAATTTTATTTTGGAGAAGCATCACTCATCTGATAGGTGGAATGGGTATTATTGTTCTTGCGGTTGCCATCCTTCCTTATTTTGGCTTTGGAGGCATGCAGTTATATAATGCCGAAGCCGCCGGGGTGGTGAATGACAAACTACATCCCAAAATAACCCGAACCGCAAAGAGTCTATGGGGTATTTATGTATTACTAGTAGCACTTGAAACTATTTTTCTAATCTTGGGAGGCATGCCTTTATTTGATGCACTCTGCCATAGTTTTAGTACTGTTGCCTCGGGTGGATTCTCCACTAAAAACGACAGTATTGCTGGGTACTCGCCATATATACAATATGTTATTATCGTCTTTATGCTTTTTGCAGGAACTAATTTTTCGTTATTCTATTTCTTGGGCAGAGGTAATTGGAAAAAGTTCATTTCCAACTCAGAACTTAAAGTGTATCTATATATTACTTTCATCACCACTGTTTTTATAGCAATTACACTCATTTCTCTTGATCATTTCCCAGCAGAAGAGTCTTTTAGGGCCTCGCTTTTTCAGGTATCCAGTATAATCACAAGTACGGGATTTGTAACGGCCGATTATACCTCATGGCATCCCTATATTACCTTTATTTTTTTCATTCTCATGTTTAGTGGTGCTTGTGTAGGTAGTACATCCGGTGGCATTAAACTATTCCGCCATATGATACTCTTTAAAAGCATTCAAATTGAATTTAAAAGAATGACCCATCCACAAGCCATTATACCGCTAAAAATTGGTAATAAATCAATTTCTGTAGAAGTGATATACAAAGTACTGGCCTTTTTAATGCTATATGCAACCATATGTGCCATTGGAATATTTTCATTGACCTTGACAGGTATGAATGTAGAATCTGCTTCGGGAGCCGTGGCCACCTCTATGGGTGGAATTGGTCCTGGTTTGGGAACGGTGGGACCCATCCATAATTTCTTTGCCGTACCAGCTATTGGCAAATGGATCTTGTCTGCACTCATGTTATTAGGACGTCTAGAGTTATTTTCTGTTCTAATATTGTTCTCCACAAATTTTTGGCGTCATCATTAACCTGATTTATTCATAGCGGAATAAAAACACTATCTCTAAAAATCTTTTTATCTTGCCTCACAAAAAACAACCTAATGAAAATAATATCATGGAATGTAAACGGCCTAAGGGCTGTTGCTAAAAAGAATTTCTTTGAAGATTTTAAGCATATAGATGCCGATATTTTTTGTTTGCAAGAAACCAAAGCACAAGATGATCAGGTAGCTGAAGTATTAAAAACACTGGAAGGTTATCATGTTTATTCCAATTCGGCAGAGAAAAAAGGTTATTCAGGTACGGCTGTATTATCAAAAGAAAAACCATTGAAAGTCACCACGAACATAGGTATTCCTGAACACGATACCGAAGGCAGGGTTCTAACATTGGAGTATGAAAAATTTTACCTGGTAAATGTTTATGTACCTAATTCAGGCAGCGAACTAAAGCGTTTAAGTTATCGACAGGATTGGGACAAGGCTTTTTTTGAATACCTAAAAAAACTAGAAAAAGAGAAACCGATATTAACCTGTGGTGATTTTAATGTGGCACACACAGACATAGACCTAGCACGCCCCAAACCCAATTACAATAAAGCGGCTGGTTATATGCAGGAAGAAATTGACGGCATGGATCGTTATACCCGTGGTGGACTCAAAGATACTTTCCGTCATTTTTACCCTGATTTAAAAGATAAATATTCGTGGTGGAGCTACCGTGCTGGAGCTAGAGGCAAAAATGTAGGCTGGAGAATCGATTATTTTTTAGCCAGCGAAAGCTTTCTTCCATCCATTAAAGACGCTTTTATCATGAATGAGGTTATGGGCTCCGATCATTGTCCAGTTGGAGTAATCCTACACTAATAAACTTCACTCCACAGATTGTTATTTTAATCTGTGGAGTGAAGCCCAAATGAATAAACTACTTACTTTTCAGTTTTATTACCAGTACACCATTTCCGGCTCTAACCCCCCATTCGGCTGCATCTTCAGGCGCTAACACCTCAATAGTAGAGACCTGCATAGGTGAAATGGATGAAATATCGTCAGTAGGAATACCGTCCACCACACACAAAGCCCACTGTCCTGCATTGATCGATTGAGGTCGTGAACTCAGAAAAACCCGATTGGCACCATTTACCTCTTCGCACTTAGCCATTGGATACTTATTTTGCAGTAACTCACAGATATCTTGAAATTTTGAAAAATCATTGTTCTCATCCATTAAATTCTCCACAGCATAATCCATCTCTTCCAAGGTCATATATCCTTTCTTAACAGCACTTTTCCTTGCCGATGAATTAGAGAGGAGTATCATATTGCATTCTATGTGAGATCTATCCTTCACACTAAACCTTTCTGCCATGAATCCATCTGCTGTAACAATAAGTACATCCTTAGGATGACACAAGATTTTGAAATACCCCAAGGAGTCTGTTTTTACCAATTTCTTAGATTTTTTCGCCTTTACTTGCACTCCTTTCATGGCATAACGGTTAAAGGAAGTAACAAGGCCGGTTATTTCTTTTGTTTGTGCTGTAACCGACAAGGCAAGCAACACGAGTAAAAAACTAAGTTTAAAGATTTTTTGGTTCATCATTATATTTAAAGCTTTATATTTCGTACGATATTACCAAAAAAACCACCCAGTATAAAGAATAAAACAGGAGGTATTTAGGGGATATTTTCGTTCAACCCAATTTTTCAAGCATTTTATTCATTTTTTACATAACCATATTTCTCCATCATAGAATCGGCCGTATATCTTAACACCTTAGGTTTTCCAGAGCCTCTAGCCTCTTTAATAGCCACTTTCCACTCTTCACGTAAAGTATTCAATATTTCACTGTGCTTTTTATTATGCACCAGGTTATTTAATTCATGCGGATCGTCCTTTAGGTTATATAACTCCTCATACACAGGCTTCTCTCCATTTAACGGTCCTTCAACAAAGGTACGATACAGGGCAATATCAGGATCGTGAACCGAATACAGCATTTTATTAATATTTACGCCCAAATCTTTAGCGATGGCAATTTTAACTGAAGCTGAGAGATTCTCATTTTTATAATAGCGTATATATTTCCACTCTTTATTTTGAATGGATTCGCAACGAGGATTACCAAATTGTGTTGACCAAAGATTTTCCGTAAACAGATAATCTCTTACCTTTTCCTGCTTGCCACTTATCAAGGCCGATAGATCTTTACCTTGAAACTCCTTAGGTTCCACAATACCTGCATAGCTTATCATTGTAGAAGTAATATCAATGGTTTGCACCAACTCATCACACACCCTACCTCTCACCTTCTTTTTATCCATAGGATTATACACAATCATAGGCACATGGGTTGTTTCCTCATAACAAAGAGCTTTGCCACCCAAACCTTGTTGTCCCATAAATAAACCATGATCAGAAGTATAAATGATAATGGTATTTTTATCCAGTCCTTTTTCTTTTAATGTCTTTCTGAGATTTCCAAATAGTCCGTCAATTCCTGTCATAGCTTGCATCTGCCGAATCAAACGTTCCCTATTATCCTTAGGATTATCCACATAATTATAACCTGCCTGACGATCATAAGCCCTATGAATCTCAACAGGCAATTTTGGCTCTTTTATATCTGCTTTGGCCACATAATTTTCAGGCATGGGTATCTCCAAATCGCGATACAAATCACGATAAATCACAGAATCAGTGGCTAACTGTTTCATGCTTCCTGTACTAGCCCCATGAGGAAGATTAAAACATATACTCAAACAAAATGGCTTATCTTTGGGACGTTGATCAATAAAATGAAGTGCTCCCTCCATCCTATGTTCATTGCTGAAAAAATCGTCCACTCCTTCATTTATGATTTCCACCTGTGTATCATGTTTAGCACTCTTAAAAATCTTATGTCGTTTTTTAGGGTAGAATGACAGATGTCCGTGTCCAGCATACCAATAATCAAACGACTTCTCCATTAATCCACTCTGATAACCACCATCTCCAATAGGTGAATGATTCTTACCAATATAACCTGTATAATAACCATTATTCCGCATAACAACTGGATACGATTTGTCCCAAGCCTCCGGGGAAACACTGGTACCTGAATTAAAATTCACACCATGTTTACGTTCAAACTGTCCCAGCAAAATAGAAACACGGCTGGGAGTACAAATAGCACTGGTAACATGGGCATTGGAGAAACGCACACCATCATCAGCCAACTTGTCAATATTTGGTGTTTTAACAATGGGATTTCCTTCACACCCTAATAAACCGCATTGCTGATCATCGGTTAAAACAAATATAATATTAGATTTTTCCTGAGCATTAACCACCATAGCCCAAAGGATAAGAAAAAATGATATTTTAGATTTCATATGTTTATATATTTCTTTCAAAGGTCATATGAAACTTGCCTAAGTTAATCATTCTCGTATGTGAGAAGTACTTTATCGTGGCTCGTTTCATATGTCTATAATTTATTTTCAACAATCTCTTGAAACGCATCCGTATAGGCCCCCATTACAAATAATGGCTGCCCTTAATGCATATTTATTATCAATCATTTAATTGTATTACAACAGAAACAATACGATGTACTACCTCTTTTCACCACTTGTAGCTCTCTTAATATAAGCATCTCTTTTAGCCTCTTCCTTAGATATATTTTCGGCATGCGGATCAGTCCATAAGCCAGGCACAGTTCCTTTCCTCCACTGGGCATATAATCCCTGAAGTTCCTTTAAAACATCCGGTTTCTCTGCTGCCAGATTAGTATGCTCATACGGATCTTTCTCCATATCAAATAAAAGAAATCGATTTTTATAGGCAGACATTACCATTTTGTATTTACCATGACGTACAGCATAACCTGCACCATCAGAATATCTCCAAAACAAAGTTTGATGAGGCTCACTCTTTATCTCTCCTTTAAAATAAGGAAGTAAGTTAACTCCATCAAGATTTTTTGATTTAGGACACTTCACTCTTGTTGCAGCCAAGGCAGTGGGAAAAATATCCAAAGCAGAAACAGCATGTTCATATACCCGTCCACTTGGTATTTTTCCTTTCCATGTTACCGAAAACGGTATACGAATACCTCCCTCAAAGAGCATTCCTTTATGCCCCCTGTAAGGATAGTTACTGGCTCCATTCGTAGCTCCTCCATTATCACTATAATAAAAGATGATGGTATTCTCATATTCACCCGCATCTTTCAGCTTTTGAATTACTTTACCAACACCCTCATCCATACCAACAACCATGGCCGCATAGGCTGCACGGAATCCATCTTCGATATGACTGACCTTATCAGTATATTGTTTTGTAGCATGCACGGGTGAATGTGGTGCATTATAGGCCAAATACATAAAAAAAGGTTTGTCTTTTTGTGTATATTCATCGATATAATTCACAGCCTCTTCTGTGAAGTTATCCGTAAGATAAGTTATTTCAGACATGGGAACAGGTTTACCATCTCTTAATATCCCTCCCATGGCTCCTCTTCCTTTTTTGGGCACCCCCCAATAACTAAGGCCTCCACCCCAGAAACCATACCAATCATCAAACCCACGTTTATTTGGCCAATAATCAGTCGAATCGCCCAAATGCCATTTTCCAATCGCACAAGTCTGAAAATCATTCTTTTTAAACAACTCCGACAGCATTAATTCATTCAAAGGCAATCCATCATCTGCTTCTGCATCATCGTAAGGTAAATTACATTCGTGACCAAAACGATGCTGGTATCTCCCTGATAATAACCCTGCCCTACTAGGACTACAATATGGGTGCGAAGCATAACCCTGCGAACAGATAATTCCATCCTTCGCTAAAGCATCTAAATTAGGTGTTGGAATATCCTTTGCTCCATTAAAACCAACATCTCCCCAACCTTGGTCGTCGGACAAAATAATTAAAACATTAGGAACTGTTTTTTTTTTAATCGCATTAATTGTTAAAAAAGGCACTGCCAAAAGCAGCAAAACTAGAAAACGTTTCATGGTGTTTATTTTAAATATCTAATAGTAATATTTTGAGATATTCAAAATTAGTAAGAAGCCTTACTTTAAGTGAGAATTTTATATTGAAAATTAGGGGGTGATTAATGTTTTATGGGATAACATTAGCAGTAACATTACACAAAAACTCTACTTTGTGTTTTTTTGAAGGAGACAATAACTTTCTATTACAGATTCTTCAGGGCTGCTTTTTTTCTTGTTTCATAGCTTGCAACAAGAATAGCGGCTCCAATTCCTACCCCCATTACGATGTAAGAGGCCAACGAAAAAACACTAGATGCACCATAGCGCTCCATTAAATACCCATTCACCTGGGTACCCATTGCTGCTCCTAAAAACAAATTAAAAGAAGCCAAAGACATCACTGTCCCTTTCATTTGCCGCAATTCTTCCTGCAAGGTAGCTAATAATGTTGACTGAAGAAAAATAAATGTGATCCCAAAACCCAATAATCCTACAGCTTGCCACCCTAAAACATTGGTGTATGCAAGTATGCTCAACGCGATAAATCCTAAAAAACCAGCACTTACTAAAAAACCATTTTTTAATATTTTTCTTAGATATGGGGCAATGCGTCCACCCAATACGGTTCCTACGCCATACAAGGACAGCACCAATCCAACGTTAAATACATTCAATCCAGTTCGCTCCATGATGCTCACCCCAGAAAAGGTGAAACTACCTAAAATAGCAAATCCAATAAAAAAAATAACACTCACTTTGCGCAAAAAACGTTTATTAGAAAGGGCCAATTTATAGGATCCCCAGATGTTTAGCTGCCGTGTTACTGATTTGTCCTTCTTAAGCACCTTCAACATAACCATTGCCAAAATAAACTCAGCAACTCCATATGCGAAGTAAACCAAACGCCAGGAACCAAAATAAGCAATAGCACCTCCAATAGCGGTTGCCATTGCTCCTCCTAAAAAAGCAATTCCCAACACCTTGCCTATAGCTTTCTGACGTTCACTATCGTTGTACATTTCTCCCACTAGGGCTATCGAAACAGGAATAATACCCGCCCCAAACAATCCATTCATAGCCCTCAGAAAAACCAATGATGGCAAATCGTAGGCCAAGGCACCCAACATACTAAATACAGCCGTTCCAATAGCAGCCATATTAACAACCTTTGCCTTTCCATACCTATCGGCCAAGGGACCAAACAACAAGGTAAACAAGCCAAAAGCCATCATATAAGACGTAACCGAAAAAGCTGCAGTACTAATACTTAAGCCTAAATCTTTGGCTATATCGCTTAATAGTGCTGCAGCAGCCAGGTTATCGCCATTTGCCAAAAAGGTAATACCCCCTAACAAGCAAAGGGTCATACCTTTCGTTCTATTCTCCATTTTGCATGCTTTTCTTTTTTTTACAAAGGTGTCATTTCGGGTCTAAACATATACACCAAAGCTCATCTCCTTCACCATATCCGTTATGCCAAACCCGATACAACCGTTATTTTCTCCATGCATATTTCTTGAAACCTTCGTCTACAGGTGTTTCAGCAATACGATTGGTATAATTACTGATTACTTTTTGTGATAAACCCAAAATAACTTCCAATACTTGCTGTTGTTGATAACCTGCCGCAAAAAATGCGTTTAATTCATCTTCAGAAACAGCACCTCTTTTTTGAACTACGGCAAGGGTAAACTCATGTAGCGCCTGTAACTTTTCGGTAGGCATAGCTGTTCCATTGCGCAGCGCTTCTGTAATTGCATCATCTACCTTCATCATCTTGGCAATTCCGGTATGAGCTGGCACACAATAATGACACTCATGTTCCACATTAATCGTCTGCCAAACAACCGTTAACTCATCGTTGTTAAAGGATGTCTCGGTAAATAACTTATGTAAGGTCTGATAAGCCTCAAGTGTTTCTGGCGATGCTGCTAACACACCATGTAATCCCGGTATGCTGCCAAACGCTTTTAATGAATTCTGTAAAATTGGCTGACTTTTTTCCGGTGCCGAAGACACATCGTGAATTTTAAATGTACTCATAAAATTTATTTTTAATTATTATTGTTTTTCTATGCAATTGCTTAGTAATATATTTCTACAATAATGTATGCTATCTTGCATTTCTCAAAGCACACCTTAAATAGTCTTTGCAAGAAAACTCCAAATACTGCGTTATTCTCATTTTTGAAACAGTCATTTACAATCAGTAAACTCCTTGGTTTCAAAAATATCGAAAGCCTTGTCTTTGAAGTTTTCTTATCAAAGACAGAAAAAACGGTCGTTTTATAGTCTGAGAACGAAGGCTATTCGTTATGATTTTGCAAATACAGACTGTATTCCTGCAAAGGATTTTAAAATATCCATATCTACATGGTCGTCAAGATGATTGCCATATTTTGCCATGACCACTTTAAAGTTTTCATCTATAAAAAAATCAGCCGGAATAAGGGTTCCACTGGCCTCTTTGTCTTCTGGCAAATTTAGGTGTGCCACCTCACGCTTTGCCTTTAAGGGGTTACTATGTAAAAAAGTATTGGCCATCTTCATCATTGAATTTTCAACTCCATAAAGCTTATAAATCAGCTTTTCATGATCTCCAATAACTGGCCATTCACTAATTCCTCGATGAAATGAACTGGAAGATATTTTTTCATTGGAACTTTCAAACAACATTAACATCTGCACCCCTGCATTTTTTAACTTTTGCTTAAGCATCATTAACTGGTGCACTCTTCTGTTACAGAAAGGACAATTAACATTACGGTAAAAACCAAGTATAATTTTTCTTCCTTTAAAATCTGATAAACGAATGGTATTACCATTCAAATCAACAGCACTAAAATCTTTCGCAAACTGTCCTACTTTTATGTCCATAATTTCTTTTTATACATGTCTACTTACCAAAACAAAACATCCTTCTTTAACTGTCAATGGTCACTCAAAAGCTTTTAAATAACCATTGGGACAAATATTAACAGCACAAATCTAAGCAACTGCTTTGTTATTTCCAAATTTTATTCCAATTATCTATGATGAGCGGTTGAGATTCAATAAATCCTCTACTTATTTAATGAATAAATATTTTATATTGATAACATATCAACATGTTAGCACTTAACCCTTCGATTGCAGCGTAAATTAAAGGCCAGTGGAAGCAGATAGATATCAAGGTGCTATTTAATCTTTAATTAATTTCCCTATACTCACATATTGATCGTACTTGATGTAGTAAATATAAAGTCCTTTTTCCAAAGCACTTATATCAACGCTCTCAGCGTTATTGATCGTTGACGAAATTATTTTGTTTCCATCAATATTATATAATTCAAACAATACATAGAAATATTCGCTGGGGCAATTTACGTAAATAATTTCCCGTGCCGGATTCGGATAAACATTTACAGCTTCCGAAAAAAGGTACTGAGTATCGGTTCCTGTTTCAATTGTAGTAGAATAGTAATATCCGACTTCTCCATATCTTTCCTCTTGTTTTGTTTCAGGATTGTATTTGCTAAGACTTGTATTTAAAAGCTTATGATGAAACTTTAATTCCTGATGTGTTAAATAATTTGATAATAAAATATCACCCCAAAAGAACGAAAAGTCAAATTCATACGTTTTCCAGCTAATATTATGCTGAATAGAACCATCCTCCACAGGAGGCTTTATAAACACATTTGCATTTCTTTTTAAATAATCATTTTCATCATAACTATACCCTTTTCTATTTGTTAATCTCCAATGATCGTCACTTGCATTGTCCCATTCATAGCTTGACAAAGTAATTAAGCGCCATTGCAAATCATACAAATACCATTCTTTTCGTATCTCAACACACTTATTAGCAACACTATCCCAAGACGAATAAAAAACATAATGTAGTTCATTATCATTTATATACTCATAATCAATTTTCTCTTGCAATTGCCATTTCTGCGAATTGACATACCACGCATACAAACTATCTGTTAAAGGTTGACCTTGCGCATTATAACTACAATCTAATTTCTCTGTCAACTGCCAATCATCTAAATCATATCGCCACTTATAGCAAAGTTTTTGAATCAAAACCTTGTCTTCGTTATAAATACACTCCCATTTTCTTTCTTTATTCCACTGATCATTTGACCATGCAAATTGAATATTCACCACACCGCTTATTAACTCGTCGTATTGCGATTCCTCCTTTATACAATCTAGCCACTTGTTGTCACCAGCACTCCATACTGAATAAACCCAAGCAATCTCATTACAATTATCATCGTATTCAAACGCTTCTTTAATATATTGTTTATCCCAAGCGCTGGTCATTTCATCGTAGCTACACACAATAATACTATCCAATTTCTCCTTAAAGAGGTATTTTGGCCTTAAATTACGTTGAATAACTCTATGTTCTGACTCATAAAGCTGTCCTTGCATATCTTGAACTGAATACTGATGTAATAAAGAAATCGAATTCGAGGACTTTCTTTGTCCAAAAGTCAACAAATAGAAACATAAACCAATAATCAAAAATAAATACTGCCTTTTCATCCTTATATTTTTTGTACAAACACAAAATAAAAGAATGATTTACGAAGTAAAGTTGCCTCAGGATAACTTATACTATTTTTTGCTTCTATAAAAACACTTCTTTTCCTTGCTATATTGTTGCGGTGTCATATTTAAATAACTAGCCACATACTTATCTTGTGTATCTTTCAGAATATAGTCAGCCCGCTCTACTATTTCATGAAAGAGAGAGAAGCGTTTTGAAGGATTTCTATTTTGCAATACAACCATTCTATTTTCGCGATCGAGTAGAATTCTTTCATATATTTTAAACATGAGGTAACTAAATTCATGGTTGTTTTGGGCTAATGTTTCTATATCTTTCTTTTCTATGGAAATGATGGTTGTATTGATGATAGCTTCATGTACTTCGAGAGATGGCGATCCGTCAATATAACTTTTAAGATTATTAAAACCCAAGCCTTTAGGCGTAATATTTATGGTCTTGCACTCTCCTTCGTCAAAAACATATTGATGCACAACTCCCTTCAACACGATACTTGCCTTTGTTTCAACTTCTCCTATCTTTAGGATAGATTCTCCTTTTTTGTAAAAGTTCTTGGTAAAGTAAATGCCTATCTCTTCCAGTGTTTTTTGTGAAATCTGACTGAACGGTTTAATAAATGCATGCAATAGCTCAAAATCATGTGTACTTAAGTCATTCATACTTCTTATCATTTTCTTAGGAGCGTAAAACAGTAATGCAAGGCCTGATAACGCTCTTCGTTTTTGTTGATAATAAAAGTAACAATAATAAATAAACAATTAATGCACTCATTAATAAAGGCAAGCGAGAATGTATCCTGCATAGAGAAATATAAAGAAGCTTCAAGACAGAATCATCTTCATATAGAAGAGCCATGGGGAGCTATTATAAAAAACATACCACATTACTATTGAACCGTTTTTTGCGAACATTATTCGTATAAAAAAGAGCAAATGTATCGTATTTAGGAGCAAAATTACCTTTTGCGGTATTTTCATTTCAAGGAATTTTGTAGCCTAAAATTATCACATGGAAACAAAGGAATATTTTAAGATTTTAGTAGATGAAATCCATTCCGTTGTTATCGCAACAAGCGATAATAACGGATTACCAACAACACGAGTAATCGACATGATGCTTTTTGACAATGAAGGCATATACTTTTTAACAGCCAAAGGGAAAACTTTTTATGAGCAATTAATGTATAAATCTTATGTGTCGGTAAGTGGAATGACAGCAAGTACAGGCTCAATGGGAAAAAAAGCCATTTCAATTTCTGGTGCTGTGCGAAATATTGGCTCCAATAAATTAGATGCCATTTTTGAAAAGAATAAGTACATGTCAGAAATTTATCCCACAGCTAAAAGTCGCACAGCCCTAGAGGTTTTCTGTTTGTATAGAGGTCAAGGGGAATATTTCGATTTGTCAACAAAACCGATTACACGCGGTAGTTTTTCGTTTGGTGGTCAAAAACTAAAGACATTCGGCTATTATATTAGCGACAATTGTCATGGCTGCGGATTGTGCGTAGAGAAATGCCCACAAAATTGTATAGACAGTGGAACGCCATTTGAAATTAAACAGGAACATTGTTTACATTGTGGAAACTGCTACGAAGTCTGCCCTAAAAGTGCAGTAATTAAACTTAAATAATAGGTTAATATAAAAAGAATATTTAAAAGAAAGCGAGACCCAAACAGTTTGTCACTGGAAGGGAACAGCTTCCTATTATGATTTGCAAGTGGATGGGAAAGTAAACACCGACACCCTTTGGCACTACCCCACTCCATCGGGACTTGCCCAAAGTATAAGGAATCGCGTAGCTTTTTGGAAGGGAGTAGAGCTTGTTAACGACTAGAATCAGGTTTCTATTCATGAATAATATCTAGAATACCTTCATTTTCGATGATTATCATCCCATGCCTATCATCCGTTATGCCATCCGCTAATTTGTATGGATATGTTGGTACACTCCCTTTCATTACGGTTGGTAAATATTTAAAGAACAAACGATCATTACTTTCTTTCAATGTTTGTCCAGCCTCCATAATATGCGTAGAGATGATGAATGCACCTTTGCGTTTTGAGAAAGCATCCACAATAGAAACAGTACCATCATAAGCATCTTTTACATTAGTTCCTTTAAACAATTCATCAAAGACAATTACCAATTGTTTATCAGAAGCTACTTCTTGTGCAATATACTTTACTCTTAACACTTCCGCATAAAAGTGTGAGTACCCCATTACTAAATTATCAGGCACATTAATAGAAGTATAAATTCCATCATGCAAGGCAAAATTCATTTCTTTTGCTGCAACTGGAAACCCCATATGTGCCAAATAAATTGCAATAGAAAATGACTTCATAAATGTTGATTTACCGGCCATATTTGCACCTGTTAAAAAGAATACATTCTTATTTTCACCTATATAAACATCATTGGCAATTGCATTGGGTATTGCAGGATGGTATACTCCTTTTATATCAATAAATTTTTCTGATTTATCCACTGCATTTGCATAGCGATAGCCCTTTTCTCTAGCCAAATTAGATACTGCAATATAAATATCCAATTCATAAATTTCATTCAGCAATTCAGTGATTCGATCGTTCAAATAAGCCCTAAAAATATAATCCAGTTTAAATACATTTTTAAACGACAAAGGTTTTTGTTCAATGCAGGCATAAGCCAAATCAAAATGCTTATCAGTTAATAAATCAAGGTTTTTTTTAGCCTGTGCATGATAAGCAGTATTTCGAGCAGCTTGCTCAACACCCACCATTAAGTCTTTAAGCCTAGCAAATATTTCGATGGTTTTCTCTAGTCCCTCTCTAAAAGCCGAATAATCTTTATCTCCAGCCACAAAGTCTAAAAACTTAATCTTTGCAATATTCACAGCAGCGAGCAATCTATTTTTTGATTCTGTATTTCGTAAATAATTTTCAACGATATCAAACTCTTTTTCTGTAAACGGCAATGCAATATTTATTTTCTCAAATAGTGCAAAAATATCTCTTCGTTTATTTATAGAGAGGATATCATCAAAAGGATGTTGAAACATTTTCTCTAACAGTCTGCCACCACCAGAAGTAATGGTATGGTTAAACAAACTAAAGATGGAGTTATTTTTATAACGCCCCAATATATTCAGGTCATCTAATGTTTGTTTATCAGTAACAAATCCCATTTCTCTTATTTTTTTAAAATATCCAATATTTTTTCATTATTGATAATCACCATTCCGTGTCTATCTTCTGTAATGCCTTCCGTAATCTGATAGGTATATTTAGGAACCTTGCCGTTCATTAATGTTGGAAGGTAGACAAACATAATATTGTCACGTAGTTTTTTCAACGCCTCGCCTGCTTCTATGATATGGGTCGAAATAACAAATGTACATTTACGTTTACTGGCAAAAGCATCCATTACAGCAACCGTTGCATCGTAAGCATCTTTTACATTTGTTCCTCGAAAAAGCTCATCAAATACAACTATCATGCGGTCATTATTTCGTAAACTTTCTGCCACTTTTTTAACACGCGCAACCTCTGCATAAAAATGTGAAAATCCCATATTTAAATTATCGGCAAGATTAATGGTAGTAAACATTCCATTTTGAATGCTGAAACGAATCTTTTCTGCAGGAACAGGAAAGCCCATATGACATAAATAAATGGCAATACTAAACGTTTTCATAAAAGTGGATTTTCCAGCCATATTTGCACCTGTCAAAAACACCATATTATTATCTTCAGTAATCTTAATATTATTAGAAATAGCATTGGGTACTAAAGGATGATAAACTCCTTTCATTTCTATAAGATTAGCTTCATCGTTTACGATTTCAGCAAAAGAAAAATTATGAAGCATGGAAATCTCTGCCAATGCCAAATACACATCAATTTCATAGACATAATAAAGTAGTTTTAAAATATCTTCTTTACTTTCAGTAAAACGAAACAATTGATCAAACTCAGCTGTTTTGGTATAGTTAGGTTTACTAATCTTTTGGAGTTCTGTAACAAAGGAGAAGTTCCTTTTATTTAGAATTTCATTGATTGTTCCAATTGTTTTACCAAATTCTGCTGTCGATCCATTGCCATCAAGTGAATTCAAAAAGCTTTTCAAATCCAAGATAAACTGAAGCGTATTCACCACCCCCTTTTGCAATTGTTGATAGCCTGAATCTGCACCAATCGCAGAATTAAATTTCCGTTGCAAATTATCTTGATGAGCTGATAAACGGGTTCGTTCATCTATATTCTTTAAATAATCCTCTACAACATCAAAAGCTTCTTTTTTAAATGAAAATGTCAGTTCTTTTTCCTTAAAGAATTTGATCATGTTCACCCTATTCATAATCTCATCCTCGCTAGAACGAGGATAAAGAAACATATCTCGCATTAGATTGGCTCCACCTCGGGTTTTAGTGCGGTTATAAAAACTAAACACATCATCCCCTTTATAACCTCCAACCATTTTCAAATCCCCAATGGTTTGCTTATCTATTTTAAATACCATATATTTTGATATGTATAAGACTTCCTTTCATCAAGGCCTCAGTCATCCTGAAAATACATCAGGATGACGGGCCTAAAAATCAAAGGATGATCTTTGTTTATTCCTCTTTATTACCTTCCGCGCCTTCTTAACCAGATGAATAACAAAATCATAGCAAACATAGCAGGTATAAGAAGTCTATAAAGAAACTCATACATACCTATTTCATCTTTTTCCAAAAGCATATTATCATCTAGGTTTAAAGGACGACGCACATTTACAGGGCTTTCCTCATGGGTTAACCAATAAAACATACGGCTGATAAAATCATAATTTCCGGATACAATACCAGTTCTACGAATTGAGATTTCACCATTAGCAAAGCAATCCGCATCTCCTAAAATCAATATACGTTGTTCTTTACCCTCTACATTTCTAGCCAAAGTTAACCCAGTTACTAAGGCACCTCCTAATTCGCCTTCTACAGGGTTATACATTGGAAAATCATCAATAAAATCTGTCACGTCTAATTCATTCCAACTTCCATGAAACTTACCTCTATCTGCAGGTTTAGCTTCACGTCCTTTTAACATTTCCAGCATACGTTTTTGATCTTCAGATAATCCGGCAGGTTCTTCGGGCTCAACATAATCACCTCTTAAGCTTTCCACTTCAGAAGCGCTAGGTAAGTTACCTATAACATCAGAAACCAATTCTTGCGTATAAACAAAACCCGACTTTTCATGACCCAACTTTTCATCATAAGAAAGCGACAAAGCTCCAGGCATAGTCACAACTCTCTTGTTGGGTGAACCATTGGGGGGAGCAGATGTTACAAAATCCATGGTATATCCTTTGTTAAATTCAACAACCTGACCTGGATTAAATTTAACATCAAACTGTTGAACCAAGGGATTCATCACCGCTTGACGTTTTATATCTGCTGCAATGACTAAATTACCACCCCTATCGATATACTCGTTTAAATGCATCATTTCCATATCCGAAAAATGCTCTTTAGATTCTGCAACTATTAATATATCTATATAAGACGGAACTGTTTTCTGCAAATTCAAGGATGTAAAATCAATACCATTGTTCAGCATACTCTCTCTGAATTGCTTATCCTTAACAACTGTAAAATACCCTCTGGTTCCCATATTATCTATATCCCTTTCACCATGACCATTCACAAAACCAACCATAGGAAGAGTTTCTACTAACCCTTTTAGTGCAGCTGTAATTTGTGCTTCGGAAGGATTCCTAGTCATATCATCATACCAATGTAAAAAGGCAATTTTACCATCTTCTGTTTCAATTTTTCTTACACAGCGATTTAACTCAGCTTGGAGATTAATTTCGTCTTTAAATGCGGATGCAGGTTTAATTTTATCCACATCCATATTATAGACATTACAATATTTCTCCAATATTTGCTGCTCAGTCTTACCAGAATTTGCTCTAATAAATCTCTGGTAATCTTTTTCGTACATGGGTGTTGCATAGTAATATTTATACTCCAACTCAATATTAGGATAGAATCGGTAATATTTTTCAAAAAATGCTTGATCCCTTTTTTGGCTTCTAGGCGAAACACTCCGGAAATTAAGACCATAAATATTAGCATAGGTTGTAATTTTAATCTTCCCCTCAAACTTTGACATTACTTCCTGGCTTGACTTAGTTAAAGTGTTCAGATTATTACGAGTGGAATCATAATATTTCATCATGGAAGGGACTGTAGAAACGTAGCCCAATAAAGCAACCACCAAAAATGCCGATACATATCTACCTATTGATATATATCGAGAACTCTTTTCTCTGATTCCTTTTAAACGGAAAATAGAAAATGTAATAAACAGTCCAGATACAAAAACAAAGTACAATACATCTTCAGTACAAATCAGTCCATCAATAAAGGTTCTTGATCTGCCATTTAGAGATAGCCAATATGTAATGTCACGAATAAAATCCACATCCTGCCATAAATTTCCAATTTTCCCCAAAGAAAAAAGCAAGAAAATGGTACCAATGGCAGCTACAATTTGGTAAGAAGTAATAGACGATACAAATAAACCTATTGCCGAGTAAGCACACATAAGCAGAAACAAGCCTAACACACCTGTAATAACCTGTCCGAAGTCAAAAAAATCGATACCAGCAAATCCTAGCAGACCGGCAAGTAAAACAACAATGGACATGGCAAAACTAAATACAACAGCCGCTAAATATTTACCTAATACAATTTGTTTGTTCGATATGGGTGATGAATACAATAATTTAATGGACCCAGAACTAAACTCCTTACTCATTAAGCCCATCGTTACTAATGGAAGAAAAATAAACAACCACTCTTGTATTCCACTAAAGTAACCACGTCCTCCCCCATATAATTGAGCAGTAACCGGACTTTGACCATATCCAAGTGAAAAACGATGTACCCAACTACTCATTTGGTCCACAATCTCAAAGCCTGATTGAACAGAGAAAATGATCAAGACCAACCATGCGATTGGTGAAAAGAACATCTTCTGAAGTTCCATTTTTGCTATTACTAATATTTCTTTCATATGCTTAATTTTATCTTTCAATGGACATATGGAACTCGCCAGAATTTAATCATTCCACAGTATGTGAAATAATTCACTTGACTCGTTTCATATAATTATTCCTTTTTATTTAGACAGTGCCGAGAAAACATCGTTTAATGAATTTTTCTCTAAATTAATTTCCTCTAAGCGCCAATCCTGTTTAACACTCTCCTTAACAATTCGCTCGGCAGCACCATTCAGGTTGTCAAATCTGAATCTATAATCAGGACCTCCCAGTTCTTCAACACTTTCAACGCCATCAATTTTCATAAGCACATCCACTGATGGCATTTCAAGCAACCTAACTTTGATAGAATTGGGAGCCAAATAGTTATCAAACTCTTCTGTTTTACCAGAGAAAACCAATTTTCCACTCTCAATCATTAAAATATAATCACAAATAGCCTGAACCTCTGTAAGCATATGTGTTGACAATAGTACAGCACATTCTTTCGCTATTTCTTTAATTAATCCACGGATTCCTATAATTTGATTCGGGTCCAATCCATTGGTAGGTTCATCTAACACAATTAATGCAGGCTTATGAATAATTGCTTGTGCAATTCCCACGCGTTGTTGATATCCACCTGAAAGATTTTTAATTAAACGTTTTCTAAAATGGGTGATGGAACATATATCCATTACCTCCTCCACTGCAGTTTTTAAATCCTTGGATCCAATTTTTCTTAGCTGCGCACAGTTGGTTAAATACTCCTCTACTGTAGTATCCAGATATAAAGGTGGTTTTTGTGGCAAAAAACCAATTAATTTCTTTGCCGAAATAGGATCTCGTGACATATCTATTCCTTTGATATAAATATTACCCTGAGATTGCCTTAACACCCCACTCATAATATTCATTGTAGTCGATTTACCAGCACCATTGGAGCCCAAAAGACCATATATCCCATTTTGTGGAATCTCAAAACTTACATCTTTTACTGCCCACTGTATGCTGTAACGGTGTGATAAGTTTTCGACTCTGACTAATGCATTATTCATTCTTCGAAAAATTTAATTGATTTTTATATCCGGATAATGTATTAGAACTTCGTCATGAGAATTAAAAGGGCCATCCATCAAGAACCTGTTTAAATGAGACATAGCACCGCTATGGAAAATAAAAACAAGTTAGCTGGCGACTTGCTTGGCAACAGTTTTAATTCGCAATAAATTTTCTAATACATTATTCGGGTTTAATTCCTTCTTGCCCAAAACAACAAGCTACATAACAACTCATGCTATTTCTTCTAAGATCTTAAAATCGGGTTTGTCGATTATATCTTTATTTGACTCCAATATTTAACGAGTTAAATAAATCGATTATTTCCGGATTCGAAGGACGTGGTGCATGCTGAGTTACAATTACACCTTCTGGGTCCAATAATATAAAACGAGGAATTGATCTAATTATATAATCTTGTACAAATTGAGAATTAAAGGAACTATCTGCAAGCACTTGAATACCACCCAGTTTTTTATCTACAATCATTTTTTTCCATTTATCATGATCTTTAGAATCATCAACCGAAATACTCAAAAAACGAATATTCTTGCCGCGATAGGCTTTTTCTAACTTCTTTAAATGCGGCAATTCAGCAACACAAGGTCCACACCATGTGGCCCAAACATCTATAAAAACATATTTCCCTTTTAGGTCATCCAACGAAAGCGTTCCTCCTGCATTGTTCTCATAATCAACAAACTTTGGTGACTGGCGACCTTGATTTAGTTCAATTAATCTATTGTAAATTTTGGTAATCTTAGCATTATTTTCTTCGTTTGTAGAAGCAGCCATAAATATTTTGTAAAATTCCTCAAATTTTCCTGTATTATAAATGGTACTTTCCGCTCCAGAGATAATCAGTTCGTTCTTTATGGTTTGATTTGGAATGGTTGAATAGATGGTAACCTTTATAAGACCGTAATCAATGGAGTCTTTTTTAATTAATTGATTGATTTTTTTATTATAAAAACGATTAACTATTTCTTTATAGGCACCCGAAAAGTAAAAATCAACCTCATTATTCAGATCTACATCATTTAATCCTACCAACAAACTTTTAGAAGGTTTATAGTCTCGCTTTTGAGCCCATTGCCTATGATAACCACCGGCGTAACGTGATAATTCATTTAAATACTCATAATTTAGATTGCGTTTTTCTAAAGCTATAAAGGCAGGAGCCATTCCTTGGGCTGCATCTAATTGGGCATTTAAGGTATTACATAGTCCCTTAAATTTATTTTCAAAATCAGCTTCTTCCAACTTATAAACATCCATGCCTTTACCTTTTAGTTCCGCTATCATTTTATTCTTAGCTAAAAGATAGTTTGTGGCTTCAGCCCCTATACCTGAAACATCTAGGGAATTAAGAAAATCCTTGGCATCTGCTGTAATGTTAATAGCACTCCCATTGTCTAAATATACACTCATCTTATTTTTACCTGCAGTTAGCAAATATAATCCAGGATTCGCATTGATTGTATCGGCGAAATTACCATTTGAATCAATCGAAATTTTCTTGCTAAACGACTTATCCGCTTTTATTAACCATACCTCTTTATTATCAATATTGTCAATTTTACCAGTAAATAGGGCATACTTCGGAGTTTCTTTGATGCAGGCCACCAGATTTAAAACCAATACTAAACTAAATAATACTTTCTTCATACGTTTAAATTTATTTTTAAGGCCATATAAATTAATCATACCCCTGTTGAAAGAAGCTATTTCCATGGCTCGTTCCATATACTCTAATTAATGTTTATATGGGTGTTTTATATTGGCAACAGCTCTTGATGAACTTTAAGATATTGATTGATTCAAACCCGTGTCATTCAGGAATGATCGGTCTAGATCATTTATGAATAGAGCAGGCTAGCATTTCATATAATCTACCCAAGCTATATATGCCTATAGCTTAAGTAGATTATCTAAAAAATTCAATTAGTCATCTAATTTATGTTCTATTTCAACAACTTTAGAATCAATTTCGTAGGTTTCTAAAATAACGCCGCCATCAAGCATGTCGCGTATTTCAATTTTTGATCCTGCACCATTATCATATACAACAGCTAAAATACCACCTTCCTTATGTACCTCTAGTTTTTTAACATCCCCAGTTAATACAAGATAATCTTGATTAATAACATCAGACACCCTATTGTAGCGATGAAGTTTATTTCCCTGAGAAAAATAGGTAAAATCATACACGTTATCATTAGCATATTGCGAATTATCATCCACTAAACCAGGTGCAAGCTCTATGTTTGCGTAAGATTCAAAACCATTATACCAAGATGACATAAACCTTTGCAGGTAGTAAGTTCCCGAATCATCCTTAAGAACAGATATAACCTGGTAAGTAGAACGTACCTGCTCCATATACATACAATCCATATTTAAGTTTCCTGGATCAAAAAGATCATTATCTGGATCAATCATCACCGTAGGTATTAACTTATAATAATCCATATAATAGCCATTCATTGCATTTACCACATATCGTTTATTTTTTTCATCAAAATACACAACATGCGCAGCCGACGCAGCAAATTTATCAGTTATATAATAATCACCCTCTGCAGGAAATTCCCACCATCCATCTTCAAGATACCTACCTGGTTTAGCATACAATTTTCCACCTGCTAACATAGGCCAACCGTAGCTATCCGTCCTATCATTAATTCCAGATGCTGTAAATGGGAATTCCAGACTGTTTGTTGAATTGAACCGATCTGTGATATATGTATCCAGTTTCATAGAAATTCCATCGAAATAGGCACCACCTTCACTCGTACAAATAAACATTTGGTTCCATCCAAGATAAGTATTCCAGTTAAAGCCAATATTAATAGGGGTTCCAGTTAGACTTACCTTGGCTACATTCTCAAAAACATCTACAACATGATCCTCCGTAATTTCAGAAATAAAGTCAAATTCGGCTAAACCATCTTTTTCTTTTAGGATGGCCCACCCCTGACTAAATGGAGTCACAACATATAATTCAATGGGTTTATTATATCTAACATCATGTTTTGTGTCATAAACAGAATAGACTAAATTTTGCAAACCGGGAGATAACGAAGTAAGCATATTCAAATCTTTATCTGTACTTATCGTATCTGCCACCCAAGCACCTGAACCTAAAGCTGGTATATACCAGGCATAAGAACGATCTTCTTCTGGAATATCAGTAATAATATCTCCATAAATAACCACATTACTACCAATAATTGCATTTTGTTCTGTTGGTAGGTTCGAAAAATCAACTCCATTCAATTCAATGTAATCGTAATCACCATCATCTTTTATACAGGATACCATAACGGATCCTATTAATAAACTATATATAATTCTATTTACAATTTTCATTTTGTTCATTTTTAGTTAAGTGTATTTACAACTAAATCCCCATTCTCATCATATATTGGAGCATCCGGATGACTCTCTAACCACTTTCCAAAGCCGTACATTATAGCAAATACAGTTGCATCATTATACTGCCATTCGCCCACATAAGTATTAAACCTACTTATATGTTCTCCAATTGGATTGGTACCATCCATTACATCGTTGTACTCCATCCACAACAAACATTTGGTTACCGTAAATTCCCCAATATAAGGATAAGTACCACTAACGCCTGCGTACTTAGTCCAGGGATACCACCAATCAGGTTGAGCTAAAAAGTCACTAAATCGCAAGGTATACACCTGGCTAAAAGACGAAGTAAAATTATCATTTGAAGTGATTTTTAATCCTACAGTGTATTCTGTATCTTTCATATCCGGAGTTCTCAATATATTAACGATTAGGTTTCCTCCCGGAGATTGATTAGTAATCAGCTGTATATCTGGGTCAATAACAAAATGTGTACCTTCTACAGCCGTTGTCAGAGTATCAACAATTTCAACCGAAAATACTCGGTCCTTATCAGACATTTCACCTGACACCAATACGGGAATCTCAATAATCTTCTCCTCTGTTGATTCATCCTCAAATAAGAAGGTAAAATATTTTGAAGGATATTCACCTTCCGCATTCACTTCGTCTTCATAATAAACATAATCAACACCTCGATATTTGGTCACTTCGTCTTTTGAACAGGAAAGAACAAATACCCAAAAGATAAGTATTATAGATATATTTTTAGTTTTCATATTATTTTATTTAAATGATATTTTTTGATCATTTCTCTAGCCAAATATTAATTAGGAATATTACCAAATTCCAACTCATTATCAGGCAATGGAAAAATATAGTTTTCTGGAGTTACTGTACGTGTCCATTTTGTTCCCATGGTAGGTATATTTAGCAGTTGTAGTCTTTTATACATATAAAATGTTTGTCCCTCCAAGTAGGTTTCCTTACGAAACTCCTTAACAATAGCACCTAATACATCGCCAGTAATATCACTCAACTCCACGTCTCTTCTTTCCTTGATTGTGTTAACATACCCAATGGCTTTATCAACATCTGACTCAATGGTGGCTTCTGCAGCAATTAACATCAACTCTGTTATTCTAATTAAAGGCACAGTTCTATGTTGCATAAAAGTAACCCACCCCAAATCACTAAAATACTTCTGAATGGGTACATCTTGGTCATACTTTATAGATACCGATCTTTGACCTAACTGGTTAGTTTTCATTAA